>NZ_CEEDDZ010000009.1:0-167447 GCF_979253585.1 Pseudomonas sp. AC463
GTATGACCCGCGTCCAGGCCTCAAATGTGTAAACGATGTCCCCGGTTTCAGATGTAAACGATGTCTACGGTTCTACACCCCGATGGCGGTGTATCAGTCACTGTATGTGTTGACTGACCCACTGCAATCGGGGGCAAGCCCCCTCCCACATTTTTTACTGCATTTCAATTCAAGCGATGTCGCGCAGCTCCCGCCGCAGGATCTTGCCCACTGGCGTCATCGGCAGCGAATCGCGCAACACGATCTGCTTGGGCACCTTGTAGCCGGTGAAGTTGGCCTTGCAGTAGCTCTTCAACTCCTCAAGGCTGACGCCCTCGGCACGTGCCACCACAAATAGCTTCACCGCCTCCCCCGTGCGCTCGTCCGGCACGCCGATCACGGCGCAGTTGGCCACCGCCGGGTGCGCCATCACCACGTCTTCGATTTCGTTGGGGTACACGTTGAAGCCCGAGACGATGATCAGATCCTTCTTGCGATCCACGATGCGCACAAAGCCATCCTCGTCTATCACTGCGATGTCACCGGTCTTCAGCCACCCTTCAGCGTCCAGCGCCTCGGCGGTAGCGGCCGGTTGCTGCCAGTAACCCTTCATCACCTGCGGGCCCTTGATGCACAGTTCGCCGCGCTCGCCCAAGGGCAGTTCGACGCCTTCGTCATCAATCACCTTCATGGCGGTGGCGGGTACCGGGATGCCCACGGTGCCCAGGCGCGATTTGTTGCCGTAGGGGTTGGTGCTGGCCACCGGTGAGGTTTCCGTCAGGCCATAGCCCTCGCCGATCGCGCAGCCGGTGAGCTGCTCCCAGCGTTCGGCGGTGGCCTTGATCAGCGCCGTGCCGCCGGAGTTGGTGAGTTTCAGGTGGGAGAAATCCAGGCTCTTGAAATCGGGGTGGTCCATCAGCGCCACAAACAGCGTGTTAAGCCCCAGCAGCCCGGTAAAGCGCCACTTTTTCAGTTCCTTGATAAACCCACCGATGTCCCGTGGGTTAGTAATCAGCACGTTGTGGTTGCCGGAGACCATCATGCACATGCAATTCGCGGTGAAGGCATAGATGTGGTAAAGCGGCAGCGGCGCAATCATCACCTCCTGCCCTTCCTTGATCAGCGGGTGGCCGTCCTCGCCGATCTGGGACATGCAGGCGCGCACCTGTTGCATGTTGGCCACCAGGTTGCCGTGGGTGAGCATCGCGCCCTTGGCCAGGCCGGTGGTGCCGCCGGTGTATTGCAGCACGGCGATGTCGTCCAGGCTCACCGGGTGGCGCGTCACGCCCAGGCCCGCGCCCATGCGCAGGGCGCGCTTGAACGATACCGCGCGCGGCAGGTTGTAGGCCGGGACCATCTTCTTCACCTTGTCGACCAGGGTGTTGACCAGCCAGCCCTTGGCGGCGGGCATGAAGTCGCCCATCTTGGCTTCGATCAAGTAGTCGATTTCGGTGTCGGTGCACACTTCCTGCACCCGCGAACCGAACAGGTTGAGGTAGACCAGCGCCCGCACACCGGCGTCCTTGAACTGGTGGCGCATCTCGCGCGGGGTGTACAGCGGGTTGGTGTTGACCACGATCAGCCCGGCGCGCAATGCGCCGAACACGGCAATCGGGTAATGCAGCACGTTGGGCATCTGCACGGCGATGCGTTCGCCGGGCTTGAGGTCGGTGTGCTGTTGCAGGTAGCCGGCGAACGCCGCACTTTGGCGCTCAAGCTCGGCGTAGGTCAGGGTGATGCCCATGTTGCTGAATGCCGGACGGTCGGCAAAAGCCTTGCAGGAACGCTCGAAGACCTCGATCACCGACTTGTAGGCCGCAAGATCGATGTCATTGGGAACGCCCGCCGCGCGTTTGTCATTCCAGAAATCAGGTTGCATTATTCTTGTCCTCTTACCTGAGTGTGTCCGGCCGCCGATAAAAAGCGGAGCTTTGGGGACGTTAGCAGCTATGGCCAAACAGGCAAATACGCTAAATCGTGTCATTGATTGTATGAATCTTGCGGCTAACGTGTAGGCAGATACCCCGCCTCTCGACCGATGAGCGATACACTGCAACGACTCCGAGCAGCATTTGAGCAAAGGAACCGCCATGAACCACCGCACCTTCTGGCTGACCGCGAATGACCGCAGCCGCCTGCACGTCAACCAATGGTTGCCCGACGCCGCGCCCAGGGCCGTGGTGATGCTGTCCCATGGCATGGCCGAGCACAGCGGTCGCTACGCGCGCCTGGCCCAGGCCCTGTGCGACGCCGGCTACGCCTTATATGCGCTGGACCAGCGGGGCCATGGCCGCACCGCCGACGAGGGCACTTTGGGTCTGTTCGCCGAAAAAGATGGCTGGAACAAAGTGGTCGGCGACCTGGCCAGCCTCAACCAGCACATCGGCCAGCAGCAGCCGGGGCTGCCGATCATCCTGCTGGGCCACAGCATGGGCAGCTATATTGCCCAGGCCTACCTGCTGCACCACAGCGCCAGCCTGGATGCGGCGATTCTCAGCGGTTCGAATTTCCAGCCGGTGGCGCTGTACCGCGCGGCGCGGGTGATTGCGCGTATCGAGCGAGCGCGCCAGGGCGTGCGCGGGCGCAGTGCGCTGATCGACTTTCTTTCGTTTGGCTCGTTCAACAAGGCGTTCAAGCCCAACCGCACGGCGTTCGACTGGCTCAGCCGCGACCCGGTCGAGGTCGACCAGTACATCAACGACCCGCTCTGCGGCTTTCGCTGCACCAACCAGCTGTGGGTCGACCTGCTCGGCGGCTTGCAGCAAATCAGCAAAGCGTCCAATCTCGCGCAGATCGACCCGGGCCTGCCGATCCTGGTGATCGGCGGCGAATGTGATCCGGTGAGTGAGGGCAAGCGTCTCAACAGCCTGGCCCACGCCCTGCGTGAAGCCGGCTGCCAGCACCTGCAACTGAATATCTACCCGCAGGCGCGTCATGAAGTGTTCAATGAAACCAATCGCGAAGAAGTCACAGCCGATGTGCTGAAGTGGCTCGACCAGGCCCTGACCTTGCGCAGACCGGCTCGCTGCGAATAGCTGTTGTTTTAAAGTCAGCCGTTTAAAATTACCGATTAGCCACAGGATGCACCTTTAGATGACCCAGGTAACCAACACCCCGTACGAAGCCCTCGAAGTCGGCCAGACCGCCAGCTACAGCAAGCTTGTAGAAGAGCGCGATATCCAGCTGTTCGCCGCCATGTCCGGCGACCACAACCCGGTGCACCTGGACGCCGAATATGCCAAGGCAACCATGTTCAAGGAGCGTATCGCCCACGGCATGTTCAGCGGCGCGTTGATCAGTGCCGCCGTGGCCTGCGAGCTGCCTGGGCCGGGCACCATCTATATCGGCCAGCAGATGAGCTTCCAGAAGCCGGTGAAGATCGGCGACACCCTGACCGTACGCCTGGAAATTCTCGAGAAGCTGCCTAAGTTTCGCGTGCGCATCGCCACCCGTGTGTTCAACCAGCGCGATGAGCTGGTGGTGGACGGCGAAGCGGAAATCCTCGCACCGCGCAAGCAGCAGGTCGTGACCCTGACCGAATTGCCGCCGATCAGCATCGGCTGACCGCACTTCCAGGTTCAACACCATACAAATGTGGGAGGGGGCTTGCCCCCGATAGCAGTGTGCCAGTCACCCAATACAGTGACTGACACTCCGCAATCGGGGGCAAGCCCCCTCCCACATTTGTTACTCAGCGAGTCTTACGACTGCGCGCGAGCCTGGTTACGCAGGGCTTTCACCTGATCGTGGTTGCGTTGGGCGCCGTGGTACTGACGCTCAACCAGGTCACGAATGCCCAGCAGGTTGTGCTTGTTGATCTTCTCGATCGCTTCTTTGTAAGCCTTCAGTGCGTGGTCTTCACCGCGCTCGGCTTCGTTCAGCACGGCCTCTTCGTCTTTACCGGTGACCAGCGACTTCACGTCGACCCAGCCACGGTGCAGTGCGCCGGCAACGCTGCCGGACTCTTCCGGATCGCCACCCAGGGCACGCACGGCGGTTTGCAGCTCGGCGGCGGCAGAAGCGCAGTCAGCGGAGCGTTTGACGAACAGCGCTTTCAGCTCAGGGTGCTTGATGTCTTCAGCACAAGTAGCAAAACCTTTCTGGCCGTCTTTGCTGGTCTCGATCAGGTCGTTCAGTACGGAGATCGATTCTTTATTGATGTCAGTCATTTTCTGATTCCTTGTGCGGGTTTAAGAAGGTTGTCTTAATGATTGCAGCCGCCGTGCCAGGTTTCTGAAAATTACTTTTCCCTTATATTTCAATAACTTGAAAAGTATTGAACCATCTGTATGTACGTTATTTGCATGATCTGTCATTTGGCCTTCATGCAGAATGCCTGTATTTTCCAAGGTCTCGACTCAAACCCCAGAAGCCCATGAACCCCGAAAAACTCGAACTGCTGATCACCCGGCAAATGCCCTTCGGCAAATACAAGGGTCGGATCATCGCCGACCTGCCCGGCCCGTACCTGAACTGGTTCGCCCGCGAAGGTTTCCCCCACGGCGAGTTGGGCGGTTTGCTGGCCCTGATGCAGGAGATCGACAGCAACGGCCTGGCCGAACTGCTGGAACCGTTGCGCGCCAAACACGGCAAACCTGCCCCACGCCATTAAAGAGCCTCGCCATGCCACGGAATGCGAACAACGAACATCACTGGCACGCCATCGCCCAACGCTATGACCTGGAGCCTGGCCCGATCAACCTGGAAAACGGCTACTTCGGGCGCATGAGCCGCGAGGTGCAGGCGCAGTACCTGGAGCACGTGGCGTTTATCAACCGCAGCAACGCGTTGCATGTGCGCCAGCGTTTCGAGCGTGGTGAGAATGACCAGATCCGCAGTCAACTCGCTGGGCTGGTCGACGCATCGGCCGAGGCTGTGGCCTTCACCCGCAACGCCACCGAAGCCTTGCAATCGCTGATCCGCAACTACAACCGCCTGCAACCGGGCGACCAGGTGCTGATCAGCGACCTGGAGTACGACACGGTCAAAGGCGCGATGCGCTGGCTGGCGAGCTACCGTGGCGTTGAAGTCGTCGAAATCTCCCACGCCCACCCGGCCAGTTTCGACAGCCTGCTGCAGACCTATCGCGATGCGTTCACACAGCACCCGCGCCTCAAGCTGATGGCGCTCACCCACGTGACCCATCGCACCGGCCTGGTGATGCCGGTGGAAGCCATCGCCAAGGCCGCGCGTGAGCATGGCGTGGACGTGATCCTCGACGGCGCCCATGCCCTGGGCCAGATCGAGTTCAACCTCGCCGAGCTGGGCATCCCGTTCGCCGGCTTCAACCTGCACAAATGGATCGGCGCGCCGCTGACCCTGGGCTTTCTGTACATCGCCCCGGAGCGCCTGGCCGACATCGACCCGGACATGGGCGAGTTCCACTACCCCGCCACCGACGTGCGCGCGCGTACGCCCTACAGCACACCGAATTTTCCAGCCTTGATGACCTTGCCGCTGGTGCTGCAAGAACACCAGGCACTGGGGGGCGCGGCGGCCAAGGGCGCGCGGGTCAATTACCTGCGGGACCTGTGGGTAAGCCAGGTGCGGCCGTTGCCGGGGATCGAGGTGCTGACGCCGGATGATCCGCGTTTGTATTGCGGGATTACCGCGTTCAAGTTTGTCGGGCGGGACCAGCAGGTGATGGTGGATCGGTTGCTCAAGGACTACGACCTGTTTGCCACCACGCGCACCGGGGCGGCGTTTGGCACGTGCATTCGGGTGACGCCGGGGTTGGTGACGTCGGCCGAAGACATCAATGTACTGGTCAACGCCATTACCGAACTGAGCACCGATTAAAAATGTGGGAGGGGGCTTGCCCCCGATATCGGTGGGTCAGCTACAGATTCATACACTGACACTCCCTCATCGGGGGCAAGCCCCCTCCCACATTTGCCCCCATGTTGGTTTCGAGGTTTTTTGCAGGCAAAAAAAAGCGGTACACCGACCAAGTGCACCGCAAAAATGCCGTTAAGCACAGCAACAACGATTCGGTAAATCAGATCAATCCAGCAGCGCCAGCGCCTGTGCAGTGACTTCCTGGATGCGCGCCCAGTCGCCGTTCTTGACCCACTCCGGGTCGAGCATCCAGCTACCGCCCACGCACATCACGTTTTTCAACGCCATGTAGTTTTTGATGTTGGCCGGGCCAACGCCGCCGGTCGGGCAGAATTTCACTTCGCCGAACGGGCCGCCCAATGCCTTGATGGCCGCCACGCCGCCGCTGACTTCAGCCGGGAACAGCTTGAAGCGCCGGTACCCCAGGCCATAGCCTTCCATGATGCCCGAGGCATTGCTGATGCCCGGCAGCAGCGGGATCGGGCTGTGCACCGAGGCTTCCAGCAGGTCGCGGGTAATGCCCGGGGTGACGATGAACTGCGAGCCGGCCACTTCGGCGGCTTCGAGCATATGGCGGTCGAGCACGGTGCCGGCACCGGTGCACAGTTCAGGGCGTTGCTCGCGCAGTACCTGAATGGCCTTGAGGCCGAACTCCGAACGCAGGGTCACTTCCAAGGCGGTCAAACCACCGGCTGCCAGGGCATCCGCCAGCGGCAGGATGTCCTGTTCGCGGGCGATGGTGATCACCGGCAGGATCCGCGCCTTGGCACAGAGGCTGTCGATCAGGGCAACTTTATCCGCCATGGACACGGTCGGTTGAGGGCTTTTCATAGCGGCTGATCCTTGGCTCATGGGCACCAGTAAATCTCTAATGTAGGTTGCAAAAACGCGCGAATCGGCATGGCAGCAACGTCGTCACTGGCCAGCGCGGCGCTCAAGGTGGTCAATTTCGAACTGCCGGAAATCGACAGCACGGTGTAGGTGGCCGTGGCCAGCAACGCGCGACTCATTGTCAGGCGCTGGTGCGGCACGGTCGGCGCCAGCATCGGCCAGCAACGGCGGGTACCGTCGGCCTGCAGGGCTTCAGCAAGGTTCGGGCTGTTGGGGAACAGCGACGCGGTGTGGCCGTCATCGCCCATGCCCAATACCAGCACATCAATGCCTGGCAGTTCGCCCAGCAGGCGATCGGCCTGCTCGGCAGCGTCTTCAAGGTTGGCGGCGGCGCTGTAGAGGCTCAAGAATTTCGCCTTGGCGGCCGGGCCCTGCAACAGGTGCTGCTTCAACAGGCCGGCATTGCTGTCGGCGTGTTCCACCGGCACCCAGCGCTCGTCGGCGAGGGTGATGGTGACTTTGGACCAGTCCAGCCCCTGCTTGGCCAGGTGCTGGAAAAACGCCACCGGGCTGCGGCCACCGGACACCACCAGCGTCGCCTCGCCACGCGCACTGATGGCCGCGCGCAATTGTTCGGCCACGTCCAGCGCCAGGCCTTCGGCCAGCAGCACCGGGGTGCGGTACTCATGGGCGGTTACACCCTGAGGCAGTTTCAATTCAGATATCGCCATACCACGACCTCCCATCCCGCGTGATCAGTGCAATCGAGCTCATCGGCCCCCAGGACCCCGCCGCATACGGCTTGGGCGCATCACCGGATTTTTTCCACCCGGCGATCAACTGGTCACACCACTTCCACGCAGCTTCGATTTCATCTTTGCGAACAAACAGGTTCTGATTGCCGCGCATCACTTCCAGCAACAACCGCTCGTAGGCATCCGGGATGCGTGCGCTGCGGTAGGTGTCGGAAAAATTCAGTTGCAGTGGCCCGCTGCGCAGTTGCATGCCCTTGTCCAGGCCCTGCTCCTTGGTCATCACGCGCAAGGAAATACCTTCGTCCGGCTGCAGGCGGATGATCAGTTTGTTGCTGATCTGCAGGCGCTGCTCGGGGGCGAAGATGTAGTGGGACGGTTCCTTGAAGTGGATCACGATCTGCGACAGCTTTTGCGGCATGCGCTTGCCGGTGCGCAGGTAGAACGGCACCCCGGCCCAACGCCAGTTGCGGATATCGGCCCGCAGCGCGACGAAGGTTTCGGTGTCGCTCTGGGTGTTGGAATTCTCTTCTTCCAGGTAACCCGGCACCGCTTTGCCCGCGCTGTAGCCGGCGATGTACTGGCCGCGCACTACCTGGGTGGTCAGGCCGTCCGGGCTGATCGGCGCCAGGGCCTTGAGCACTTTTACCTTTTCGTCACGAATGCTGTCGGCCGACAAGTCGGCCGGCGGGTCCATGGCGATCAGGCAAAGCAGTTGCAGCAGGTGGTTCTGGATCATGTCCCGTAGCTGGCCGGCCTTGTCGAAGTAACCCCAACGGCCTTCGATGCCGACCTGCTCGGCCACGGTGATTTCCACGTGGGAGATGTAATGCTGGTTCCACTGGGTTTCGAACAGGCTGTTGGCGAAACGCAGCGCAATCAGGTTCTGGACGGTTTCTTTGCCCAGGTAGTGGTCGATGCGGTAGGTGCGGTTTTCCGGGAAAAACTGCGCCACGGCGTCATTGACCTTGCGCGAGGATTCCAGGTCCGAGCCGATGGGTTTTTCCAGGACCACGCGGGTGTTTTCCGCCAGGCCGACCTTGGACAGGTTCTCGCAGATCGCGCCGTACACCGCCGCCGGGGTGGCGAAGTAGGCGATCAGGCGTTGTTCGGTGCCGGCGATTTCCGCCAGGGCCACGTAGTCGTCGGCCTTCATGAAGTCGACGTGTACGTAGGTCAGGCGCGCGAGGAAACGCTGGGCGATGGTTTCGTCCAGTTCCTTGCCAACGTATTTACGCAGTTCTTTTTCGATATGGGCCAGGTGCTGTTGCTCGGAACCGGCTTCACGGGCCAGGGCCAGGATGCGCGTGTCTTCGTGCAGCAGGCCGGCGCCATCGAGTTGATAGAGGGCAGGAAATAACTTGCGCAGCGCCAGATCACCCAAGGCGCCAAACAGGGCAAAGGTGCAGGGTTCTACGGTTATCGAAGGCATGATGTTTGTTCTTTTATCAAGTTAAGCTACAAATACCTTTTTTCAAGGCATCACTCAAGGAAAAATGTAGTAATAACCACAACATTTTCCCGAAATACGCATTCCGAGTGGTGGTGTTCAGCTACCCTCAGTAGGATAGGCCACCGCGAAACGCCACTCGTCGATTGGCTACCGCCCTTAATTTGCATCGTCGCCCGAAGGAAAGACTGAATGGACCGCGTGCGAAATCTTCTGGAACAGATCCGGAACCGCCTCGAAGAATTGAACAAGGCCGAGAAAAAAGTCGCCGAGGTCATCCTGCTCAACCCGCAGCAGGCGACCCGCTTCTCCATCGCCGCCCTCGCCCAGGCCGCTTCGGTCAGTGAACCGACGGTCAACCGCTTCTGCCGCTCGTTCGGCGTCAGTGGTTACCCTGAACTCAAATTGCAGCTGGCGCAAAGTCTGGCCAGTGGCGCCGCGTACGTCAGCCGCGCCGTGGAGGCCGATGATAACCCTGAGGCCTACACCCAGAAGATCTTTGGCAGCGCCATCGCGTCGCTCGACAGCGCCTGCCAGGCCCTGGACCCGGCCCTGATCAGCAAGGCCGTGGATTTGTTGATCCAGGCGCGGCAGATCCACTTCTTCGGCCTCGGCGCTTCGGCACCGGTGGCCATGGATGCGCTGCATAAGTTTTTCCGCTTCAACCTGGCGGTCACCGCCCACGCCGACGTGCTGATGCAACGCATGATCGCGTCGGTGGCGCACACGGGCGAGCTGTTTGTGATCATTTCCTACACCGGGCGTACCCGTGAACTGGTGGAAGTGGCGCGTATCGCCCGGGAAAACGGTGCCTCGGTGCTGGGCGTTACGGCCGAGAACTCGCCGCTGGCCAAGGCCAGCACGGTGAGCCTGAATATTCCGCTGCCGGAAGACACTGACATCTATATGCCGATGACCTCGCGGATCATTCAACTGACGGTGCTGGATGTGCTCGCCACCGGCATGACCTTGCGCCGTGGGGTGGATTTCCAGCCGCATTTGCGCAAGATCAAAGAGAGCTTGAATGACAGCCGGTATCCGGTGGGGGATGAATTCAACTAGGCCAGGTTGTCGGTTGGCTTCACTGGCCTCATCGGGGGCAAGCCCCCTCCCACATTTGGAATGCATTCCCCTGTGGGAGGGGGCTTGCCCCCGATGAGGCCATAAGCCCCACCGCTAAACCGCAGCCCGAGCCTGCAAACTCAAATGCGCCCTCTCCCCCGGCGCCAGACTCGCCCCCGCCATCGCCGACTCCACACACACAAACCCCGACGCCTCGTTAAAGCTCACCCCCAGCAACGGCCGGCTGCCCGGGTGCCACACCACGGTGTCGGCGCTGTCACCAGTGTCGATGCACAGTTCGCGCTGCCAGGCATGGTCCTTGAGCTGTAATTCGCCTTCATGCTGGAACACCCGCTGGCAGCCGCCATCTACGCGTAGCTCGCCTTCCTGCTGGCAAACCTGGCGACTGAGCTGGTCATAACCTTGCGCGCCATCGAGCCCAGACAGCGCTATCTCGTCAACGTGACCAATACGCCAGTAAGCGTGCAAAGCATGGCTCAACTGGCACGGCAACTCGTCCTGATGCTCGGTGCTCAGGCGCAGTTCCAGGGTTTCGCCCAGGTGGGCGTGGAGGTCGACCTGCCAGTCGCACAGCTGCAATTGCCAATGCAGGCGCACGCCGTCGTCGTCGGTGCTGCTGTCGAGCAGCTTCCAGTCGATCAACCGCGCCCAGCCATGGGACGGCCACGCGTTTTCGCTCGGATGACGGCCATACCACGGCCAGCACACCGGCACGCCGCCACGGATGGCGCCGACTTGCGGCCACTTGGCCGCGCACCACAGCCAGGGTTTCTGGCCACGGGGCTGGAAATGCAAGAGTTGCGCGCCCTGGCGGCTGAACACCGCCTGGCACAGCGGATGGTCGATCACCAACACGTCGCGCAGTTGAAAACGCTCCCAGGCGAACACCGGTCGTTCGCGCAGGGATTTGAAAAAGCGTTGCAGCGGATGCTCATGCATGTGCCACGGTCCTGAATATCATCACAGCGCGCCCCAAAAAAAGCGGGTAGCCATGGCTACCCGCAAAATGCGCACAGAGAGAAGGAGCTTATCGCAACAGCGTTAGAACGTAGACTGGATTTTCAAACCGGCTACGAATGCGTTGTCGACTTTATCCACGCCGCCAGGTTGCACGACGTATTGCAGGTTCGGACGCACGGTCAGCCAGTTGGTCACCTTGATGCCGTAGTTGAGTTCGACGTTGTATTCGGTCTCACGGATCGGCGTGTACAGCGGGTTGTCGTAGTCGTTCACACCATTGGCGACGTTGAGCAGCTCGGCGTTTTTCTTCACGTCATCGTTGACGTGCAGGCGCGCCACACCGATACCGATGTCGTCTTTTGGACGCGCGTCGAATGGGCCTTTGTACACCAGCATGAGCGACTGATAGTTGTCGACCAGGTTGGTTTCCTTGTCGTGGAAGGTGGCGTTGGCGGCGATGTTCAGGCCGCGCGACGCGTCGCCGTTGTGGCTGGTGAGTTGCTGTTGCGCAACGAACCAGTAGCCTTTCTTGCTGCTGCGGGTGCGGTAAGCCGCGCCAGTGGTGGCCGCGTCGTTGCCGTTGATGTCTTCACGTACGTCGGAAGCATCGGCGGCACTTTTGTAGTAACCCACACGGTATTCGCCCGGCAGGCTATTGACCTTAGGCGACCAGACCAACTCCACCGGAATCACGGTGCCCTTGGTGCCGCTGCCGCTGAGCTTGAAGCCGTTGCCGTGCTCCAGCTGCGATGGGTTCTGGTTGTAGGCACCGATCTGCGCGTACAACTCAGGCGTGATGTTGTACTTCACGCGGATGGCCGCCTGGCTGACCGGCCAGTTGTACCAGGTGTTTACGTAGTTACCCACTTGCGAGCCGCAGAACGACAGGTTCTGGAAGTCGCACGGGAAGGTGTTGAAGTCTTCGCCTTCGCCGAAGTAACCGAGTTTGACGTCCAACTTGTTGTCGAACATCTGGTGCTGGATCCAGAACTGGGTCAGACGCACCATGTGGCCACGGCCGTAGACTTCCATGGACGAACTCAGCGTGCCGGCACGCGGGTCGCCAATGCGGTCGTTGGAGATGTTCTGGCCATTACGGTTGGTCAACTGGATCTTGGCCTGGGTGTTGTCCCAGCCCCACAGCTTTTGCAGGTCCAGTGCTACGCCCAACCCGAACTGGTCGGAGTAACGGCCGGTTTTGTCATCGTTGTAGCCGCCATGCAGGTTGGCGCCCATTTCCCCAACGTAGTCAGCCTTGATATCGATACCTTGCTCGATCAGCTTGGTACGCTCTCCACCCCAATCGCCAGTCATCCACTTGGAGCTGGAGCTGAATGCATCGTCTGCCATCGCATTGGCGGACAATACCAGGGCTGCTGCTGCTGACAGTTGGCAGATCAACCGAGTGTTGTTGTGTTGCTTTTTCATCCCTACATCCTCGTCTTTATTGTTATTAAACTGTTTTTATTTAACGCGGTTTACTTTTTTTATCTAAAACAACAACTTATCTGCTTCAGCGGCCTTTGAATTGGGCCACGTTATCGGCATGCCCTTGTGATGGCAGTGAAGCAGCAGTGCCCAAGCGCTCGCCGGTTTTGGCGTCGAACAGCAATACCTTGGCTGGATCAAATTGCAGGGTCAGGGTCTCGCCCACTTGCGGCGCAACATCCGGCGCCAGGCGGCAGCAGACCTTGGTGTCATTGAGCTGCACGAACACCAGGGTGTCCGGGCCGGTCGGTTCGGTAACCTGCACCTCGGCACGAATACTCGATGCACTGTCGCCCTCGCCCGTCGCCAACATGATCTGCTCCGGGCGCAGGCCCAGGATCACGTCGCGGTCTTCGAGGCCGGCGTCGCTCACGTTCAGCGCCAGCTCACAACGGGCCTGGCCGCTGTCGAGCAAGGCGACCAGGCGGCCGTCCTTGCGCTGCAGGCGCAGAGGCACGAAGTTCATTGGAGGTGAACCGATAAAGCTTGCCACAAACTGGTTGGCGGGGTTGTTGTAAATTTCTTTCGGCGTACCGAATTGTTGAATAATGCCGTCCTTCATCACCGCCACTTTGTCGCCCAGGGTCATCGCTTCGATCTGGTCGTGGGTCACGTAAACCGTGGTGGTCTTGAGGCGCTGGTGCATCAGTTTCATTTCGGTGCGCATCTCGACACGCAGCTTGGCGTCGAGGTTGGACAGCGGTTCGTCGAACAGGTAGATCTTCGGCCGACGCGCCAGGGCGCGGCCCATGGCCACACGCTGTTGCTGGCCACCAGACAGCTGGCCAGGCTTGCGGTTAAGCAGGTGTTCGATCTGCAGCAGCTTGGCCACGCGCGCTACTTCGGCGTCGATGTCGGCTTGGGGCATCTTGCGGATCTTGAGGCCGAACTCGATGTTCTCGCGCACGCTCATGGTCGGGTACAGCGCGTAGGACTGGAACACCATGGCGATGTCACGGTCCTTGGGGCTCATGCCGCTCACGTCTTGATCACCGATCATGATCGCGCCGCCGGTGATGGTTTCCAGGCCGGCGATGCAGTTCATCAAGGTAGATTTACCGCAGCCCGAAGGGCCGACCAGGATCAGGAACTCACCCTCTTTGATCGACAGCTCGATATTCTTCAAGGTGTCAGGCAGGCCGGCACCGTAAGTCTTGTTTACATTGCGAAGTTCAAGCGTAGCCATGATTACCCCTTGACCGCGCCGGCCGTGAGGCCGCGCACGAAATACTTGCCTGCGATCACATAGACCAGCAGGGTCGGCAGCCCGGCGATCATCGCCGCCGCCATATCCACGTTATATTCCTTGGCCCCGGTGCTGGTGTTGACCAGGTTGTTCAGCGCCACCGTGATGGGCTGCGAGTCGCCGCTGGAGAACACCACACCAAACAGGAAGTCGTTCCAGATCTGGGTGAACTGCCAGATCAGGCAGACCATGATGATCGGCGTCGACATCGGCAGAATGATCTGACGGAAGATGGTGAAGAAACCTGCACCGTCCAGGCGTGCCGCCTTGATCAGCGCGTCCGGAATGCTCACGTAGTAGTTACGGAAGAACAGCGTGGTGAAGGCCAGGCCGTAGACCACGTGCACAAACACCAGGCCGGTGGTGGTGCTGGCCAGGCCCATCTTGCCGAGGGTGAACGACGCCGGCAGCAGCACGGTCTGGAACGGCAGGAAGCAGCCGAACAGCAGCAAACCAAAGAACAGCTGCGAGCCTTTGAAGCGCCAGAACGACAGCACATAGCCGTTCAACGCACCAATGGCAGTGGAGATCAGCACGGCAGGCACGGTGATCTTGATCGAGTTCCAGAAGTAGCCGTCCACAGTCGCCCAGGCCTTGACCCAGCCGATGCCGGTGACCACGGTGGGCCAGCTCAGCAGGTTGCCGTTGCTGATGTCTTCCGGGGTCTTGAAGCTGGTGAGCAGCATCACCACCAGCGGCACCAGGTACAGCAGCACGGCGAGAATCAGCACCGCGTAGATCGCGATGCGGCTCAGGCTGATCGCCGGTTTGTTAGCGAGACTAGTCATTACGTTTGGTCCTCAGCTCGGAGTAGAGGTAAGGCACGATGATCGCGAGGATCGCACCGAGCATCAGGATTGCACTGGCCGAACCCATGCCCATCTGGCCACGGCTGAAGGTGAACGAGTACATGAACATCGCGGGCAGGTCGGACGAGTAGCCCGGGCCGCCGGCGGTCATGGCCGCGACCAGGTCGAAGCTCTTGATCGCAATGTGCGCCAGGATCATCACCGCACTGAAGAACACCGGGCGCAGGCTTGGCAGCACTACGCTCCAGTAAATACGCGGCAGGCTGGCGCCATCGATCTGCGCGGCACGCACGATCGATTGATCAACGCCACGCAGGCCGGCCAGGAACATTGCCATGATGAAACCCGAGGCTTGCCATACAGCGGCGATCACCAGGCAGTACACGACGCGGTCCGGGTCGATCAGCCAGTCCAGGCGGAAACCTTCCCAGCCCCAGTCACGCAGGAGTTTGTCCAGGCCCATGCCCGGGTTGAGCAGCCATTTCCAGGCGGTACCGGTGACGATCATCGAAAGCGCCATCGGGTACAGGTAAATGGTGCGGATAAAACCTTCGCGGCGGATTTTCTGATCGAGGAAGATCGCCAGGGTTACGCCGATAACCAACGTGATGCCGATAAACATCCCGCCGAAAAGCGCCAGGTTCTTGCTCGCTACCCACCAGCGGTCGTTGTCGAACAACCGCGCGTATTGCGCAAGGCCCGCCCATTTGTAGCTCGGCAGGAACGTAGAGGTGGTGAACGAGAGTACAAACGTCCACAGGATGTAGCCGTAGAAGCCCACCAACACGATGAACATGCTGGGCGCCAGCACCAGTTTGGGTAGCCAGCGCTGCAGTGCATCGAACGGCGAGGCTTTGCTGAACACAGCAACAGAACTCATGGGGAAATCCAATACAGGGAAAAGGACTACAGGAAACAGCCTTGTGAGGGGTTAGGGGTCCCCCTCACAAGGTCAACCGTTACTTGGCAGACTTGATCGCAGCGCCAAGTTTCTTGGCGGTGTCGGCCGGGTCGGCTTTCGGGTCGTTGATGTAGTTGGTCACGACGTCAAAGAACGCGCCTTGCACCGCCAGCGTAGTGGCCATGTTGTGCGCCATGCTTGGCTGCAGGCCGCCGGTCTTGGCGTCTGCCAGGAAGTCCTTGGCGGCGGTCTGGGCGCAGGAGTCGAAGCCGTACGAGTCCATTTTGTTCAGCATGTCGTTACGCACAGGGATCGAACCCTTGTTGATGCTGAAGACTTTCTGGAAGTTTTCACCCAGCACGATTTTCGCGATGTCCTGCTGGCCAGCGGCAGTGCCTGCGTCTTTCTGCTTGAACACCGCCAGGGAGTCGATGTTGTAGGTGAAGGCTTTGTCGGTGCCCGGGAAAGCTACGCACTCGTAGTCCTTGCCGGCGACTTTCTTGGCGGCAGTCCATTCGGACTTGGCCCAGTCACCCATGATCTGCATGCCGGCCTTGCCGTTGATGACCTTGCCCGCTTCGAGGTTCCAGTCCTGGCCTTTGCCGTCGACGTCCATGTAGGTCGCGACTTTCTTCAGCTCGGTGAGGGCCTTGACCATTTCAGGGCCGGTCAGCGCGCCGTTGTCCAGATCGACCAGGGCTTTCTTGTAGCCATCGGCACCCATCACCGACAGAACCACGGCTTCGAATACGGTGCTGTCCTGCCAAGGCTGGCCACCGTGGGCGAGCGCGATGAAGCCAGCTTTTTTCAGCTTGTCGCCGGCGGCGTAGAATTCTTCAAGGGTAGTTGGGTTCTTGGTGATACCGGCTTTCTTGAAGACTTCCGGGTTGATCCACAGCCAGTTAACGCGGTGGATGTTCACCGGTACGGCCACGTAATCACCGTCGTACTTCACGGTATCGGAGACTTTTTTGTCGAGGAGGGAATCCCACTTTTCCTGCTTGGCGACGTCTTTCAGCACGTCGGTGTCGAGCAGGCCGGTGGAAGCCCATTCCTGGATGTCCGGGCCTTTGATCTGGGCAACGCCTGGCGGGTTGCCGGCGACTGCGCGGCTTTTCAGCACGGTCATGGCCGTGGCGCCACCGCCACCTGCGACGGCACCGTCTTTCCAGGTAAAACCGTCTTTCTCAACTTGGGCCTTCAGTACATCTACAGCCGCCTTTTCACCGCCCGAAGTCCACCAATGCACAACTTCAACCGAACCTTTCGAGTCGGCGGCAAATGCACTGAGGGGAAACAAAGAGGCAATGGAAATAGCAACGGCGAGGCGATTAATCGCGTTCATCTGAATACCTTTTCTTGTTGTTATGCATGCAAGTCTAGAGCTTGCGCTGCACGGAGTTTAAACATGGATTTTTTAAACGCAGGTAACAAAGGGATGCACAAATGTCACCACTTGGTGACATAGCGCCCAGCCCCGATGGCACTGGCCATGCTTGGCGCTAACGGCAGCGCAGGCAGCAATACCGCTTGCCAGGCATGGTACAGGTCCGGCTTGCCACCCCAGATGGTGCTGCTGGGTTGGTTGTGCGGGTTGAGTTCGTGGTGCCAGCTGCCGTGAGTACGGTCGATAAAATGGGTTTCGCAGAACTCCCAGACGCGCCGGTACCAGGTTTCGTAATGCAACTCGCCCGTGCGTTTGAGCAGGGCCTGGGCCGCCGCGCTGGCTTCGCAATGGGTCCAGTGCAGGCGCTCGCGCACCACCGGGCGGTGGTTCCAGTCCAGGGTGTAGACGATGCCGGGGGCGCCATCCACGGCCCAGGCGTATTCGCAGGCGCTGGCGAACAAGCCCTTGGCGTCGATCAGCAGCCAATCCGGCGTGACCAGCCCGGCCTCCAGGCGCGCAGCCTCCAGGTGCAGCACCAGCCGGGCCCACTCGAAACCATGGCCGGGGGTGATGCCATACGGGCGGAAGCCGTCGGCGGGGTTGTCTTCGTTGTAGCCGAGCCGCGGTTGCCACTGGGCGTCGAAATGCTCGATCACCATGAACTGGTTGCCAGCGGCATGGGTGTGGATCACGCGCTCGACAATGCGCAACGCGCGGTCGAGCCAGCGCGTATCGCCGGTGACATCCGCCAGCGCGAGGAAGGCTTCGGTGGCGTGCATATTGCTGTTGGCGCCGCGATAGGCTTCGACGCTGCTCCAGTCCTGGGCAAAGGACTCGAGCATCACGCCCTCCTCTTCGCTCCAGAAAAACTGCTCGATGATATGGATGGCGTCGTTCAACAGGTTTTGCGCGCCCGGTGCGCCGGCCACCACGGCCGAGCTGGCGGCCAGGGCGACAAAGGCATGCAGGTAAGCGGCCTTGCCACGATTGCCGTCGACGGCCTGGGGCGCGGCAAACCAGCCACCGTGTTCGCTGTCTCGCAGCGGGCTACTCAGGGCCGCAACGCCATGCGCGACCAGATCGGCATAGCCCGGCAGGCCGAGGGCGTGAGCCATGGCGAAGCTGTGGGTCATGCGGGCGGTGTTCATGGTTTCGGCGTGGGCATTGGTTGGTAGCTGGCCTTTATCGTCCAGGTTGCCAAAGCCATCGGGCAGTCGCGAGGCCTTGGCAAATGCCAGCAGGCGCTGGCCTTCGGCGGCAAGCCAGGCGTGGTGGGCAGGTGCATTCAGCCAACTGCTGGCAGGCAGTGGTTGCGTGGTCATGGGTGGCCCTTATTATTTTTTGTGGGATGACCGGAGTCTAAACAAGGGCACGGAAGGGGCAAGTAACGAAGGGGATGGGAAGTGTCACAAGGTGGTGACAATCTTTGCAACCCAGCCTTCTTAACTATTGTTCGCAGCTTAAATGTGGGAGGGGGCTTGCCCCCTCCCACATTTGATCCCAGGGCCGACTATTGAGTCAGCGGTGTAACCCGG
The DNA here is from genome assembly GCF_979253585.1 of Pseudomonas sp. AC463. Classification (NCBI taxonomy): domain Bacteria; kingdom Pseudomonadati; phylum Pseudomonadota; class Gammaproteobacteria; order Pseudomonadales; family Pseudomonadaceae; genus Pseudomonas; species Pseudomonas sp. AC463. Next base: position 18,260 of record NZ_CEEDDZ010000009.1, read on the forward strand.
GCCGGCGCATTCACCTGCTGGCTCAAGCTCTGCACCTGGCTCTGCAAGGTGGTGATGTTGCGCGTGGTCTGGATACGGAACACGTCGAACTCTTTATTGGTCGGCGCATCGCTGTTGGCCGGCTGGTTGTCCTGGGCGCTCTTGAGCACCACCAGGTCCTGCTCGATACGGGCGATGGCCGCGCTCGGGTTGCCCTGTTTCTTCAGCGCGGCGACATCGGCAACCAGTTCCTTGATCTCGCTATCGCGCTTGCCGGCATCGCCTTGCGCCGCCTTGAGGGTCGCCACCGCGTCGGTCAGCGCCTGCACCTGGCCTTGCAGCTTGGTATTGGCGTTGGACAGGTCGGTGGTGCTGGCGGTCATCTGCGCCAGGCGCTTGTCCAGTTCGGTGGCCTGGCCGGCCACGCCGACTTGCTGCTTGCCCTGCTCCTGCAGTTGGGTTTCCAACTGCTTGATCTGCAACTTCAGCGCTTCGCTGCCGTTGTTCACACTGGCTTGGCTGGCCACCACCTTGCCGGAAATGTCCTGCAGCCGCCCCGCCGCTTCTTCGCTGATGCGCGCAAAGCTTTCCTGGGTGGCGACCAGTTGCTGGCCCATCAGGGAAATCTGCTGGAAACTCCACCAGGCCAGGCCGGCGAAGGCGATCAGCAGTGCGCCGACCAAGGCCCACAACGGGCCGGTACTGGCGCTCTTGACCTTGACCACCGGGGTTGTGCGCGAGCGCACGGACGTGGCAGGGCTCGGCTCGAAATCATCGTCGTCCCCCTGGTCGGCCCGCAGGCTGGGAACATTGTCGAAGTCGTCGTTGGCATCGTTACGCATGAATCAAACCCTGAATCGGTGAGATGGCTACCTGTAAGGCCGAGCGACGGGAGTATAAACCGCAGCCCCGCCGCACTGATCGACCCGGAACCCTGAATTCGGTTCCCGATGTGTTGCTGCTTGTGAGCTTAATGACGCCCTGGATCCTGGGCCTTCCACCAACTGCAGAACTCGTCGAGGGCGGTCCACAGGCTGACTTTGGGCTCGTAGTCCAGATAATGCCTGGCCCGGCTGATGTCGAGGGTGAAATCTTTGTTCATCACCTGCATGCCCAAGCGCGACAAGGCCGGCTCCGGGCGCCCGGGCCACAGCGCGCAGAATGCCTCGTTCAGCGCAGCCACGCTGTAGGACAAACCGTAGGAGCGATACCGCGTAACCTGGGGCAACTCCATCTGGCGCATCACATAGTTCACCACATCCCACACCGGCACCGGCGTGCCGTTGCTGATGTTGTAGGCCTTGCCCAACGCCGAGCCGGTGGCGAGCAAACTGCTCAGCAGGGCTTCGTTGAGGTTGTGCACACTGGTGAAGTCGACCTTGTTGAGGCCATCGCCGACGATCGCCAGGCGGTTCTTGCGCTGCATTTTCAGCAGGCGCGGGAAGATGCTCATGTCACCGGCGCCGGTCACAAACCGCGGGCGCAGGGCCAGCACTTCGAGGCCGAACTCCTGGGCGCCGAACACTTTCTGCTCAGCCAGGTACTTGGTGGCGGCGTAGGGGTGCTTGAAGCGCTTGGGCACTTGCTCTTCGCTCAGCCCCAGGTGGTCGCGCCCGTCGAAGTAGATCGACGGCGACGACAAATGCACCAGGCGCCCGACCCGCTGCTTGAGGCAGGCTTCGACGACGTTTTCGGTGACCAGCACATTGCCCTGGTGAAAGTCCTGATACTTGCCCCACAACCCCACGGCGCCAGCGCAATGCACCACGGCTTCGACGTCGCGGCACAGGGTGCGCACCAGGTCGGCGTCATTCAAATCACCCTGGATAAACTCGGCGCCGCGCCTTACCAGGTGTTCCACACCTTCGGCGCGCCGCCCGTTGACCCGCACGTCGAGGCCTTGCTCCAGGGCGAAACGCGCAAAGCGCCCGCCGATGAAGCCGCTTGCGCCGGTGACCAGAATTTTCATGTATTACCCCGTGTACTTTCGTTTTTCATCGCTGTTGCCTTGACGCCCGCCATCACTCCAACGGCACCAACCATTGGCCGCACGCCTGGGCCAGGTGGTCGGTCAACAGGCTCAACAGTTGCCCGCCACTGCGCCAATGATGCCAGTACAACGGCACATCGATGGGCTTATCTGGCAATAACTCCACCAGTACGCCGCGTTCCAGTTGGTCGCGCACCTGCAATTCGGGCACCAGGCCCCAGCCGAGCCCGGCTTCGGTGAGGCGGATAAAGCCTTCGGACGATGGGCATAAATGGTGTTCGAAACCGCCGTCCACACCCAGCGATGCCAGGTAGCGATGCTGTAGGAAGTCGTCCGGGCCGAACACCAGCGCGGGTGTGCGCGCCAGTTGGTCGGCGCGCACGCCCTGGGGAAAATGCCGCGCAATAAATGCCGGGCTTGCCAGCGCCCGATAGCGCATGGCGCCGAGCAACAAGCTGCGTGCACCGGCCACCGGGCGTTCGCTGGCGCAGATGCAGGCGGCGACTTCACCGGCGCGCATGCGTTTGAGGCCTACGGTCTGGTCTTCCACCACCAGGTCGAGGAGCAAATGCTGCTCGGCACAAAACCCGCTGACCGCCTCGGCCCACCAAGTGGCCAGGCTGTCGGCATTCAGCGCGATGCGCAGGCGTTCGGGCATGCCTTCAGCGTCCAGCGCCGGCACCTGGCTTTGCAGGTCGCGCTCGAGCAAGCGCACCTGCTGGACATGGTTGAGCAGGCGCCGGCCGATATCCGTCGGCGTCGGCGGTGTAGCCCGCACCAGCACCGGCTGGCCGATGCGCGCCTCAAGCAGTTTGATCCGCTGGGAAATCGCCGACTGCGACAGCCCCAGCACCTGGGCGCCGCGCTCGAAGCCGGCCTGTTCCACCACCGCCGCGAGGGCGGAGAGCAATTTATAGTCGAACATCAGTTTCTCTAATGAGCGATCAGCAATATTGGTTTTTCTTATACAACCTGTCCCATGAGAATAGCCAGCATCGCGTCTCTCTTTATAAGGAACCTCACATGGCTGGCGAAACCGCCCTGGCAACCCTGCTGCGCAGCATGAGCCCGCAGCTCAACGACGGTGACTACGTGTTCTGCACCCTGCCCGACAACCGCATCCCGCCGGGCTGCGAGGTGATCGGCAGCTTTCGTGAACAGGAAGGCCTGACGCTGATTGTCGAGCGCCAACAGGCAGAGCAGGCGGGCCTGGCCTTCGACTATGTGGCCGCATGGATCACCTTGAACGTGCATTCGGCCCTGGAAGCCGTGGGCCTGACCGCCGCCTTCGCCAGTGCGCTGGGCCAGGCCGGTATCAGTTGCAACGTGATTGCCGGTTATTACCACGACCACCTGTTTGTCGGCCGCGCAGATGCCGAGCGCGCCATGGATGTGCTGCGCCACTTGGCGGCCAACGCGGAGTAAAACCTATGTGGCAAAGCTACCTGAATGGCCTGTTGGTGGCCCTGGGCCTGATCATGGCAATCGGCACCCAAAACGCTTTTGTCCTGGCACAAAGCCTGCGCCGCGAGCACCACCTGCCGGTGGCGGCGCTGTGTGTGGTGTGTGATGCCTTGCTGGTGGCGGCCGGGGTATTCGGCCTGGCCACGGTGCTGGCGCAGAACCCGCTGCTGCTGGCGGTTGCGCGTTGGGGCGGCGCGGCGTTCCTGCTGTGGTACGGCACCCTGGCATTGCGTCGGGCGTGTTCGAAACAGAGCCTGGAGCAAGGCGGCAACCTCAAGGTGCGTTCGTTGCGCGCCGTGTTGCTCAGCGCTTTGGCGGTCACGCTGCTCAACCCCCACGTGTACCTGGACACGGTGTTGCTGATTGGCTCGCTGGGCGCGCAACAGACCGAACCCGGCGCCTATGTGGCCGGCGCCGCCAGCGCATCACTGCTGTGGTTTTCTACCCTGGCGCTGGGGGCGGCATGGCTGGCGCCGTGGCTGGCACGCCCGGCCACATGGCGCCTGTTGGATCTGTTGGTGGCGGTAATGATGTTCAGCGTGGCCTACCAATTAATAAGCGCGCCGTGAACTTATTCCAAAAGGCTCTGGAACCTCTATCCCACACAGTTGTTGCGTGGTTTTGCCGCACCCCCGGTGCTATGATCCTGCCCCTGCGCCGCAAAGAGTACAAACTCCCCGGCGCTTGTTTGGCCGCCCGTGATCGGCCTTGCGCTCACCGCAACTGACCTGATTAGGAGAATCATCATGGCTTTCGAATTGCCGCCGCTGCCCTACGCACACGATGCCCTGCAGCCGCACATCTCCAAGGAAACCTTGGAATATCACCACGACAAGCACCACAACACCTATGTCGTGAACCTGAACAACCTGGTGCCAGGCACCGAGTTCGAAGGCAAGACCCTGGAAGAGATCGTCAAGTCCTCTTCGGGCGGCATCTTCAACAACGCCGCTCAGGTCTGGAACCACACCTTCTACTGGAACTGCCTGGCGCCAAACGCCGGCGGTCAACCGACCGGCGCACTGGCTGAGGCGATCAACGCTTCGTTCGGTTCGTTCGACAAGTTCAAGGAAGAGTTCACCAAGACGTCCGTCGGCACCTTCGGTTCCGGTTGGGGCTGGCTGGTGAAAAAGGCTGACGGTTCCCTGGCCCTGGCCAGCACCATCGGCGCCGGCAACCCGCTGACCAACGGCGACACCCCGCTGCTGACCTGCGACGTCTGGGAACACGCCTACTACATCGACTACCGCAACGTGCGTCCAAAGTATGTGGAAGCGTTCTGGAACCTGGTCAACTGGAAGTTCGTGGCTGAGCAGTTCGAAGGCAAGACCTTCACTGCCTAAGCACGGCTTGCAGTAAAAAAGAGCCCGGCGATTGCCGGGCTTTTTTGTGGGCGGTAAATAGTAGTTACATCCAGGGGAACTCAATGCACGGAGTTTGCCACGTAGTCAGCGTGAGGAATTCACCTCTCGTACCTGTCGGAGAAACTACTATGACAATTGGCGCAATAGCCCCAATAATCCAGGGCGCGATGCAACTCGCCACCGAGCTCGTCAAAATGGCCAGCAAGCAAATGGATAACAAAAATGGCGAGGGTGATCAAAAAAAGATCGCCAGCGAAGAAATGCACAACAAAAATCGCGTGGACTTCGCCAGCCATGATTCGACCAACAACAATATGAACATCAATATTTCGTCGTAAAGACCAAGCCAGTCCCCGGCGCATCCGCAGCGCACGAGGATTTGTCTCAGGCAGGCGGATACCTATCCGCCTCGCCACCTCTCCCGCCCTAAAGTTCCTGGCCAACCCGGCCGATGCCCTAATGTTCCTTTGACTGCCATCACCAGATTGCCAATACTCATGGCATATTGAGGCTACCCGCATGGAACAAGGAATGACCCTTTGAAGCTGGAACTCAAGAACAGCTTGTCGGTGAAGTTGCTCCGGGTTGTGCTGCTGTCGGCATTGATCGTGGGTGTTGCGCTGAGCGTGGCGCAAATCGTCTTCGATGCCTACAAGACGCGCCAGGCCGTGGCCGGTGATGCCCAGCGCATCCTCGACATGTTTCGCGACCCCTCGACCCAGGCTGTCTACAGCCTAGACCGCGAGATGGGCATGCAAGTCATCGAGGGGCTGTTCCAGGACGATGCCGTGCGCATGGCCTCCATCGGCCATCCCAACGAAACCATGCTCGCGGAAAAAAGCCGCGCCTTGCAGCAAGCCCCCAGCCGTTGGCTGACCGACCTGATTCTTGGCCAGGAACGCACCTTCACCACGCCCCTGGTCGGCAAAGGCCCCTACAGCGAGTACTACGGCGACCTGAGCATCACCCTCGACACGGCCACCTATGGCCAGGGGTTTATCGTCAACTCGGTGATCATCTTCATTTCCGGGGTGTTACGCGCGCTGGCCATGGGCCTGGTGCTGTACCTGGTCTATCACTGGCTGCTGACCAAGCCGCTGTCGCGAATCATCGAGCACCTGACCTCGATCAACCCCGACCGGCCCAGCGAACACAAGATCCCGCAGCTCAAGGGTCATGAACGCAACGAGCTGGGGCTGTGGATCAACACCGCCAACCAGTTGCTCGAATCCATCGAGCGCAATACACACCTGCGCCACGAAGCCGAAAGCAGCCTGCTGCGCATGGCCCAGTACGACTTCCTGACCGGCCTGCCCAACCGCCAGAAACTGCAGGAGCAACTGGACAAGATCCTGATCGACGCCGGCCGCCGGCAACGGCGCGTGGCGGTGTTGTGCGTCGGGCTGGATGACTTCAAAAGCGTCAACGAGCAATTCACCTACCAGGCCGGCGACAAATTGCTGCTGGCCCTGGCCGACCGTCTGCGCGCCCACAGTGGCCGTCTCGGCGCCCTGGCCCGTTTGGGTGGCGACCAGTTCGCGCTGGTGCAAGCCGATATTGACCAGCCCTACGAAGCGGCCGAGCTGGCGCAAAGCATCCTCGATGACCTGGAAGCGGAATTCGCCCTCGACCATGAGGAAATCCGCCTGCGCGCCACCATCGGCATCACCCTGTTCCCGGAAGACGGCGACAGCACCGAGAAGCTGCTGCAAAAAGCCGAACAGACCATGACCCTGGCCAAGAGCCGCTCGCGCAACCGCTATCAGTTCTATATCGCCAGCGTCGACAGCGAGATGCGCCGCCGCCGCGAACTGGAAAAAGACCTGCGCGAGGCCCTCAGCCGCAACCAATTTCACCTGGTGTACCAGCCGCAGATCAGCTACCGCGACCATCGCGTGGTCGGCGTGGAAGCATTGCTCCGCTGGCAGCACCCGGAGCACGGCCTGGTGCCGCCGGACCTGTTCATCCCCTTGGCGGAGCAGAACGGCACCATTATTCCGATTGGCGAATGGGTGCTGGACCAGGCCTGCCGCCAGTTGCGCGAATGGCACGACCTGGGCTTCAGCGACCTGCGCATGGCGGTCAACCTGTCCACCGTGCAGTTGCACCACACCGAGTTGCCACGGGTGGTCAACAACCTGATGCAGATCTACCGCCTGCCGCCGCGCAGCCTGGAGCTGGAAGTCACCGAAACCGGCCTGATGGAAGACATCAGCACCGCCGCCCAACATTTGCTGAGCCTGCGCCGTTCCGGGGCGTTGATCGCCATTGATGACTTCGGCACCGGCTATTCATCCCTGAGCTACCTGAAAAGCCTGCCGCTGGACAAGATCAAGATCGACAAGAGCTTCGTCCAGGACCTGCTCGACGATGACGACGACGCGACCATCGTGCGCGCCATCATCCAACTGGGCAAAAGCCTGGGCATGCAGGTGATTGCCGAAGGCGTGGAAACCCCGGAACAAGAGGCCTACATCATTTCCGAGGGCTGCCATGAAGGCCAGGGCTATCACTACAGCAAACCCCTGCCGGCGCGGGAGCTGGCGGCCTTTTTGAAGCAGGCCGAGCGCAATAACGCCGCGATTCTGTGATCGGGCGAAACAATACTAAATATTTCCCTCGTTTAAACCTTTACACAAAATGCAAATCTTTCGCATTATGTCGCAGTTTTTGCGCTCCCCCGCGCGCCCTATCAACAACCGAAGCAGGATGTTCGCCATGATTCGTATGCCCCTGGCCACCGCCAGTCTGCTGGCCATTGCCATTTCTCTCGCCGGTTGCGGCGAAGGTAAAGACAAGGCCGCAGCGCCCCAGGCGCCGACCCCGGCCGCCAGCACTACCGCACCAGCGGCTGCCACCCCTGCCGGCCAGGTCGACGAAACAGCCGCCAAGGCCGTGGTCGCGCATTACGCAGACATGGTGTTCGCGGTCTACAGCGATGCCGAAACCACCGCAAAAACCCTGCAAACCGCCATCGACGCCTTCCTCGCCAAGCCGAACGACGACACCCTGAAAGCCGCCCGTACCGCCTGGATCGCCGCGCGCGTGCCGTACCTGCAAAGTGAAGTGTTCCGCTTCGGCAACACCATCATTGATGACTGGGAAGGCCAGGTGAACGCATGGCCGCTGGACGAAGGCCTGATCGACTACGTCGACAAGTCCTACGAACACGCCTTGGGTAACCCGGGCGCAACCGCCAACATCATCGCCAACACCGAAGTCCAGGTCGGCGAAGACAAGGTCGACGTCAAAGACATCACCCCGGAAAAACTCGCCAGCCTCAATGAGCTGGGCGGTTCCGAGGCCAACGTCGCCACCGGCTACCACGCCATCGAATTCCTGCTCTGGGGCCAGGACCTGAACGGTACCGGCCCAGGCGCCGGCAACCGCCCTGCGTCGGACTACCTGACCGGCGACGGCGCCACTGGCGGCCACAACGAGCGTCGCCGCGCCTACCTGAGCGCCGTGACCCAGCTGCTGGTCAGCGACCTGCAGGAAATGGTCGGCAACTGGAAACCCAACGTCGAAGACAACTACCGCGCCACCCTGGAGGCAGAACCTGCCACCGACGGCCTGCGCAAAATGTTGTTCGGCATGGGCAGCCTGTCCCTCGGCGAGCTGGCCGGTGAGCGCATGAAGGTGTCCCTGGAAGCCAACTCGCCGGAAGACGAGCAGGACTGCTTCAGCGACAACACCCACAACTCGCACTTCTACGACGCCAAGGGCATCCGTAACGTCTACCTGGGCGAATACACCCGCGTCGACGGCACCAAAATGACCGGCGCCAGCCTGTCGTCCCTGGTGGCCAAGGCCGACCCGGCTGCCGACACCGCGTTGAAAGCCGACCTGGCTGCGACCGAAGCGAAGATCCAGGTCATGGTTGACCACGCCAACAAGGGTGAGCACTACGACCAGCTGATCGCCGCCGGTAACGATGCGGGCAACCAGATCGTGCGTGACGCCATCGCCTCGCTGGTCAAGCAGACCGGTTCGATCGAAGCGGCTGCCGGCAAACTGGGTATCAGCGACCTGAACCCGGATAACGCTGATCACGAGTTCTGATCCGTAGCGCCATGCGTGAAAATGCCCCGCCTGGTCGGGGCATTTTTTTGCCTGTCTGTCCGTCTTTTTCACACACGGATGATGAAGATGCTCGGGGTGCCCCCCGCAAGCGTGCGGTTAATGCCCCCTACCAACGGGACCAAGTTATTGCTCGCCCGCGCCGCGCCCACCTGGGCACGCAATGGGGCATCCATGAGTAACGCACTGGGTGCATGGGCCTCGCTTCGCCTGACCACACTGCCGCTGGCTCTCTGCAACTGCAGCCAGTACAACGCCTCACCTGCCGGCCGCCGGAACAGCAATTCGCTCGGCATGGCATAGCTGGCGATGACTTCATAGCCATCACGGGTCAATACCGTGCTCATCAGGGTCTTGAGCGATGCCCTGCTGCCGGAATCTACCGCATGCTGCAACGGCAGCCAGATGCGCTCTGTGCGATAGGTCATTTGCGTGAACTGCCCTGGCCCGTTGTCCAGCCACCAGCCGCCACCGATCGCACTCGGCGGCGTGCGCAGCAACGTCAGCGGCTCGCCCAGGCTATCCAGGCCCGGTGCCGACGCCTGGCGCCACTGCCGCAAGGTCTGCTGCATCACATCAATGCCCCGGGCAGTGAGCCCGTTCGGGTTAGCTCGATTGAACAGCGCCCGCGCGATGTCGACCACGCTGGCCGCCGTCACCATGGGGAAAGCTTCGGCAATCGAGGAAGACAGAGGCTTTTGGAACGGCATCTCGACGCTATTGACCCAGCGCGCATCCCCCCCGGCGAAGGTCGCCCTGCGCGGCTGGTCAAACAGGTCCCGCCTGAGCATCAGCTCGAATTGCTCATAGGTGGCGAGCGACTGAGAGGCGTCGCGCATGAACACCACATTGGGATCGGGACGCGAACGCACACCCGAAGCCAGGACCGGAAAATACTGCTGATCGATAAGGATGTATTCGCTGCCGATCAGCTCTGCCGGCCCGGCGATGCGCTGATAAAGGCCCTGATCGGCGTGCTGGAGCCGCAGTTGGGCGGGATCAATGGTTTGCCCCCAATCGGCGAATCGCTCCAGCGGCGCCCGCACGCGTGCGGCCTGGTGGGGGCCGGGCGCCGGGTCAATCGGTAGCAGGGCCTGGCCGGGTAAGTCGCCGCCACGGATACGCGCCAACAAACGTTCGGGCAACACCATCAGGTAGGGATGGAACCCATCAAGCGGCACGTCCGCCCTCAGGGCGTGAACCAGGCTCAACTCGAATTCCAGTTCGCGCCCGCGTGGAAAGTTGAACGAATCGAACACCCGTCTTGCCTGGCTCTCGTCAAGAAAAGGATAGAGCGTCATCAACTCGTCGTTGGGTGACACGCCACCCCTCAACCCCCTGCCGGGATGGGAGCCGACCTCCCAACGCCCTTGCGGGTCCTGGCGGATCGGGTCATGGTGATAGCGATGCGGTTTACGCACGTCGCGGATGCGCCAGGCCTGCTCGCCGCCATCATCGAGGATCGAGAACCAGTGGTTCCTTTCGTTCAGAAAATACTGGCGAGGCCCACCGGTGCCGGAAGGTTTGTAATAAATGCCCTTGCCCTTCCAGCCAGGCAACTCCAGCAGCCCGTCGGGCATTTTTTTCAGGCCCATCTGCGGGTTCAACCCACGGAACGGCAGGCCAGGGCGCGGCGCACCGGCGTGAACGCCAATCACACCATCGACCAGCGCACCGGTGAACTCACCCAAGGCGCGTACCAGATAATGCGCCGCTTCGTCGCGGTCCCCCAGGCTGGCGGCGTCGACGGCGGAAAATACCGAGAACAGGCTCCTGGCCAGGCCAATGGGAAGCATGACCCACACCGGCAGCACCAGGGTCGCAATATCCAGGGCGACAGTAGCCAGCGTGGTGGCGGTTTCGATGTCCGTTTCGCCGGTGGTAGTGGACTGGGCCGCCGCATTGTTGATCGCGAAGTTGGCCTCCACCTCATAGGCCTCCTCGAAAAGGTTATCGGCGATCCTGGGCATCTGCGCCATGGTGTAGGCGCCACGCCCATGCAAAATCGAGCGGATGCGTTTTTGCTGCGCCAGCTCTACGCGGCCCACCAGGTAGTCGCGCCAGGAACTGTTGAAAATGAAACCACTGAACAGTTGATCACCGGAAAACTCATGAAACACCCGCCCCCCAGGCGCTTGCGGCGCGTACACCACGGTCGACTGGACGCCTGCAGACGCCGTGCGAAACAGCCATACACCGCGCACCCGCTCCCCTCGCAGCTTCAGGCCTTGCACCAGAATCCGGTGCCCTTCGACGGTCTCACGCTGGTCGGTGTCCTCAGGCTGGTCGAGCACTACCCGCACCCAATTGAACCCCCGGTGCGCCCGGTCCGGTTGAAAGTCCCCGGCGATTTTCGCTTCAAGCGCATCCAGCCGCACTTGCTGTGCCAGGTAGCGGCTGAAGTTACTCCGCAGGGCCAGTGCATCGGCCGAGGTGACCAAGCGATCCTTCAACAGAGTTTCATAGCTGTTACCGACATTGGCGGTACGCACCAGGTCTTTTACCTGCCCAGCGTTCAGGGCCGTATAGGGCGCCCCTGCGGGGTCGGTCAGCCGCGAGAAGTGGGTGAAGTTGAGGTCCAGCCCTCCGACATTTTCAAGGGCCAGCTCGGTCAGGCTGCGTTTGCGCTGATGGTAGAGCGGTGCACCCGACTCACGAATGCCAGGCCCGGGAGCGCCCGGCACGAACGGCGCGGTCGGCACACGCGGCTCTTTTGTGTGGATCACGATGGTGTCCGGATCGGCGTGCAAGCCAAATTGCGTCTCAAGCAGCACGCGCAGTTGCTCATGACTGTAGGCAAGCAACACGCTTCTATCACTGAACTGAGCGAAGGACGGCAGCCCCTCGCACTCGCTCAGATTTGCCAGTTCGTCGCAGTACGTTCGGATCGCCGCTTGCCAGGCCAGTCGGTCGGTGTTGCTGGCGTTCTCAAGAAAGACCTTGAGCTGAGCCTGCCCACGTTTTCTGAAACGTGCCGACAGGATAGAGCTGGCATCGAACACCCGCTCCAGGTCGGTGACCCGATCCAGACTGTGGGGCAACCCCGAACGGTCCGCCTGCACGGGCAGCGCCTGGTAGCGGGCGACGGTCGCGATGAAATCCTCTTGCAGCTTGGCGCATTGGTCTTCAATGGAGTGGCTGAACGGCGAGTCCAGCCACTCCAGGTAGCTGAACTGTTCGCTCGACCGGCCTTCTCGGTGCAGGGCCAGCCCCTGTGGCTGGTGTTTGTCTGCCATCAACGCCAGGAGGCGGGTGAACTCCACGGGATGGTTCAAGCGGCGGTGCAGTTCCCGGTCAAGGCTGGCCAGGGCGTCGAACTCCTCCAGGCCGCCTTCGGGGGTGAACAGCAGCACGACCCCCAGGTGGGTGGTCGCGTCAACCGGGCGCACCTGGGGTTCGGCAGGCACCTCGGCCACAAAGCGCACCTGCGCGTCCTCGGGATCGCGGGCGGTCAAGATAAACGCCCCGTACAGTGCCGCGCCTTTGAGCGCCAGGCCATAGACACAGGGTTTATAGCTCTCGAAGGCCCGGCGTGACGGTGCACTGGGATAGCGCGAGACTTTCTTGAACAGCGCTTCACCCGCAGCCGTGAGCACTTCGTCGTTCCTGAGCAAGGCCACTTCGGCGTGCAGTTGTTTGATGCGTGTATCAACCAGCGCCTGCCTGCGGGTGCGCGCACCGTTCAACCGCTGCGGCGGCTGCTGCCAATACGCGTGCAAAAAGGCCTCATAGTGCGAGGACAGGTGCGTGGCCAGGCGATCGACAAACCCATCGAACGCCTGGGCGGTCAGCGCGGGCACGGGCTGCGGATCGCCGCCTTGGTCGGGCGCGCGCAAGAACAAGGTGTCGCGGCTGGCGTAGGTCGCCGCCTCGCCGGCCACGATGCGCTGCACCACGGCGTCCAGCAGCGTCGGCGGCAAGGGCATCTCAGCCGTGGTTGCCGGCAGCCGTTCGCGGGACTGAACGTAGCTCTTGCGAACCGGTAGCCGAGGCGTCAGCGCGCTGAAATGCTGATCGAACTGGGCCTGTACAAAGGCCTCGAACCCGGGCTGCTGGGCCAGCAATTCCATGACCTGGAGATTGAGCCTCCACAGTTTCTGGGTCAGGGCTATTTGTGAGGGGCGGTCATGGGCGACCAGACGCCGGATCAGCGGCGTATCGGTTATATATTCAAACGGCATGGTGGTTCTCTAGAACAAGTCAGAAGCCCCATGCTGAAGAACCGAACGACTGCGCGTGCTTTATACATATGTGGGCACACACCGCCAGAATCCGCAGGCACACGCCACACCGGTTTACATGCCCCACACCCCGGGTAGAATGGCGCCTCTGCCCTATCTCGAGCGAACTTCATGGCGTTGCCGACCCTACGCATAATCGGTTTCATCATCGGCATCTTCCTGATCACCCTCGCGATCGCCATGGTCGTGCCCATGGCCACCCTGGTGATCTTCGAACGCACCAGCGATTTGCCGTCGTTCCTGTGGGCCAGCCTGATCACCTTTATCGCCGGCCTGGCCCTGGTGATTCCCGGCCGCCCCGAGCACGTGCATCTGCGCCCGCGCGACATGTACCTGCTGACCGTCACCAGTTGGGTGGTGGTGTGCGTGTTCGCCGCGCTGCCGTTTTTGCTGACCCAGCACATCAGCTACACCGACTCGTTTTTTGAAAGCATGTCCGGCATCACCGCCACCGGCTCCACGGTGTTGAGCGGGCTGGACACCATGTCGCCGGGCATTCTGATGTGGCGCTCGCTGCTGCACTGGCTCGGTGGCATCGGCTTTATCGGCATGGCGGTGGCGATCCTGCCGCTGCTGCGCATTGGTGGCATGCGCCTGTTCCAGACCGAATCCTCGGACCGCTCGGAGAAGGTCATGCCGCGCTCGCACATGGTGGCGCGGCTGATCGTGGCTGCCTATGTGGGCATCACCATCCTCGGCAGCCTGGCGTTCTGGTGGGCCGGCATGGGCCTGTTCGATGCGATCAACCATGCGATGTCGGCGATTTCCACCGGCGGGTTCTCCACCTCCGATGAATCCCTGGCCCACTGGAAACAACCGGCGGTGCACTGGGTGGCGGTGGTGGTGATGATCCTCGGCAGCCTGCCGTTCACCCTGTATGTGGCGACCTTGCGCGGCAACCGCCGGGCCTTGCTGCGGGATCAGCAGGTGCAGGGCCTGCTCGGTTTGCTGCTGGTGACCTGGCTGGTGCTCGGCACCTGGTACTGGTGGACCACCAACCTGCACTGGCTGGACGCCTTGCGCCATGTGGCGTTGAACGTGACGTCGGTGGTCACCACCACCGGTTTTGCGCTGGGGGACTACAGCCTGTGGGGCAACTTCTCACTGATGCTGTTTTTCTACCTGGGCTTTATCGGCGGCTGCTCGGGGTCGACGGCCGGCGGGATCAAGATCTTCCGCTTCCAGGTCGCCTATATCCTGCTCAAGGCCAACTTGAACCAGCTGATTCACCCGCGCGCGGTGATCAAGCAGAAGTACAACGGCCACCGCCTCGACGAAGAGATCGTGCGGTCGATCCTGACCTTCTCGTTTTTCTTTGCGATCACCATCTGCGCGATCGCCCTGGCCCTGTCGCTGCTGGGCCTGGACTGGATGACCGCGCTGACCGGCGCTGCCAGCACCGTGTCCGGCGTCGGCCCGGGCCTGGGCGAAACCATCGGCCCGGCGGGCAACTTCTCCACGTTGCCAGACGCCGCCAAGTGGATTCTGTCGCTGGGCATGCTGCTGGGCCGGCTGGAGATCATTACAGTCTTTGTTCTGTGCATTCCGGCGTTTTGGCGTCACTGACCGCCGAGGCTTCGAGCAGCCGCGCCCGGTATTCGCCGGGCGTGGCATCGAACCAGCGGCGAAACGCGCGGAAGAAATTGCTCGGGTCGGCAAACCCCAACAGGTAGGCAATCTCCAGCAGGGTCATGCTCGGCTGGGCCAGGTATTGCTCGGCCAGCTCGCGGCGGGTGTCGTCCAGAAGGGTCTGGAAACTGGTGCCCTCCTCCTGCAAACGCCGCTGCAAGGTGCGCTGAGACAGGTGCAGGGTCTGGGCCACCACTTCGCGCTTGGGCTCGCCCTGGGGCAACAGGCGGCACAACACTTGGCGCGCCTTGTGGGTCACTCGGCTTTCAGAAAACCGCGCCAGGTATTCGCCGGCAAACCGATCATGCAGCAGCGCCATGGCCTCGTTGGCGGTGGGCAACGGCGCGTCCATGTCGGCGCGTTCGAAAATCAGCGCGTCATAGGGCGCATTGAATTCCAGGGGCGCATGGAAGGCTTGTTTGTAGGGCGCCAGGTCTGTCGGCTGCTCACCTTGCAACAACACTTTGCGCGGGTGCAGAGTGCGCCCGGTCAGCCAGCCGCACAGCGCCAAGGCGCTGGCCAGGGAGGCCTCGGCGCTTTGCCGGGTGGGTGGGAGATAGTCGCCATGCACCGTCAGAATCAGCGCATAGCCTTCGGGTAACAGGCGAAAACTCAGGTCGGCGCTTTCGGCAATGATGCGCTGGTAGCGCACCAGCCGCATGAAGCCTTCGGCCAGGGTGTTGCTGGACATCAGCGCATAACCGGCCACATGAAACGACGCCGGGCGCACCACCTTGCCCATGTTCAGGCCAATCGCCGGGTTGCCCGACAACTCCACCGCCCGCTGCCACAGCCGGGTCATGGAATCCTGCGGGAAGCGTGCGTCGGGGTCGTTCAACGCCGCGTAGTCCAGGCCAAGCTGCTTGAACAGGGCGCGGCAATCCAGGCCGTCCATTTCCAATGCCTTGACGATACCCATTGCCCAGCTTGCAGAAGTTGTTCGTTCGCTCATGGCGTCTTCTTAATAAAGCAGGCTCAAACGGCAGCCAGGAAGCCAAGGATACTAAAGTGGCATCTATTGTCACTGGCTGTTACCACTGATCACTCTAGACTCAAATAAGCTCCCCGCCGAACATCTGTTGGGCGGCACAACAAGCAAAGGGCCGGTCGTCGTGGAAAATATCAAGCGATTCAACAGCTTCGCCGAGTTCTACCCTTTCTACCTGGCGGAACACGCCAACAGCACCTGCCGCCGCCTGCATTTTATCGGCACCACGCTGGTGATCGGCATTCTGGCGTACGCCATCGGCAGAGGCTCATTGGGCTTGCTGCTGGCCGTGCCGATTGCCGGTTACAGCTTTGCCTGGATCGGGCACTTCTTCTTCGAAAAGAACCGGCCGGCGACCTTTCAGCACCCGTTCTACAGCTTGCTGGGTGACTTTGTGATGTACCGCGACATGATCCTGGGCAAGGTGCCATTTTGAGGTGTGACCTCTTGTCACTTGTGTAAAAAATGAAAATTCCTGCATTCGTCGACATAAAATTCTTTTTGTCATTTTCAGTGCTGTATCCTGCCAAGGCTTTTTGAGAGCGCGCAATCACACTGCGATTGAAAAAACAGACCTTGCGAGGAGCGACGACGATGCACGAGATACCTAATCTCCCCTTCCCAAGCCTGCACCCTACACAGCAGCCAACCCCGCAGCAGGCCGGCACCAAGCAGCCTGAGGCCAAACAAGCAAAACCAGTCGACAGCAAACGCCAGGACTGACGCCGTACCAGACCGTGTGGAAAGCGCAGCTTTAGAGCGCTTTCCACACTGCCTGAATCACCCGAGGTACCCGCCATGACCGACACCCTCCCCCACAACCCCGACACCGCCGTACTCGATGCTGCCTTGCAGATGGTCGAGGTCTGGAACCGCCTCAGTGCGGACAAGCAAGCCCTGCTGCTCAAGCGCTTCGGCACCCAGGAAAACGCGCTGGCCGCCCTGGTCACCACCCAATTGCTCACACCCTCCCAAGCCTGATTGAGGTTTTTGCGTTTTAGCGCCCTGCACCGGCCAAAGCCCCGGTATCATTAGCAGCCTATCTTTACCTGCTGCGACAGTGGACCCCTCCCATGCCAGATACCCAGCGCCCCATGGCGGTCACGCTGCAAGTTGTTTCCATCGTGCTGTTTACCTTTATCGGCTACCTGAATATCGGCATTCCCCTGGCCGTGTTGCCGGGCTATGTCCACAGTGAGCTGGGCTACGGCGCGGTGATCGCCGGGCTGGTAATCAGCGTGCAATACCTGGCCACCCTGCTGAGCCGCCCGTATGCCGGCAAAATCATCGACAACCTGGGCAGCAAGCGCGCCGTGCTGATCGGCCTGGCGGGCTGTGGCCTCAGCGGTGTGTTCATGCTGCTGGCGGCGTGGTTTTCCAGCCTGCCGGCCGTGAGCCTGGTGAGCCTGCTGATCGGCCGCCTGGTGCTCGGCAGCGCGGAAAGCCTGGTGGGTTCGGGCGCCATCGGCTGGGGCATCGGCCGGGTGGGCGCGGCGAATACCGCCAAGGTCATTTCCTGGAACGGCATCGCCAGCTATGGCGCGCTGGCGGTCGGTGCACCGTTGGGCGTGGTGCTGGTGAAGCAGTTCGGGCTGTGGAGCATGGGTGTCAGCATTATCCTGCTGGCCATCGTGGGCCTGTTGCTGGCCTGGAACAAAGTCGCCGCGCCGATTGTGGCTGGCGTGCGCCTGCCCTTCATGAACGTGCTGGGCCGGGTGTTGCCACACGGTTGCGCGCTGGCGCTGGGCTCGATTGGCTTTGGCACCATCGCCACCTTTATCACCCTGTATTACACCACCCAACACTGGGACAACGCGGTGTGGGCCCTGAGCCTGTTCGGCGCCAGCTTTATTGGCGCGCGGCTGTTGTTCGGCAATTTGATCAACCGCATTGGCGGCTTTCGCGTGGCGATTGCCTGTTTGTCGGTGGAGATTCTTGGCCTGCTGCTGCTGTGGCTGGCACCGGACGCCAACCTGGCCCTGGCCGGCGCGGCGTTGAGCGGGTTTGGCTTTTCCCTGGTGTTTCCGGCGCTGGGTGTGGAGGCGGTCAACCTGGTGCCGGCCTCCAGCCGAGGTTCGGCGGTGGGCGCCTATTCGCTGTTTATCGACCTGTCGCTGGGCATCACCGGGCCGTTGGCAGGGGCCGTCGCGGCAGGTTTCGGCTTTGCGTCGATCTTCCTGTTCGCCGCCCTCGCCGCCCTCGGTGGTTTGTTGCTGAGTGTTTACCTGTACCGGCAAGCGCCCAAGGCCCGCGAAGCGCGCGACAACTAGAAGTCGACCTTGCCGCGCCCAGCCTTGATGCTGCCGCGCTTGGTCTTGGATTCCAGGCGACGTTTCTTTGAACCCAGGGTGGGTTTGGTCGGGCGGCGTTTCTTCTCGACCTTGGTGGCACTGAGGATCAACTCCACCAGGCGCTCCAGCGCATCGGCACGGTTCTGCTCCTGGGTCCGGTATTGCTGGGCCTTGAGAATCAACACACCTTCGCTGGTGATGCGGCTGTCGCGCAGCGCCAGCAGCCGTTCCTTGTAAAACTCCGGCAGCGACGATGCCGGAATATCAAACCGCAGGTGCACCGCACTCGACACCTTGTTGACGTTCTGCCCACCGGCGCCCTGGGCGCGAATGGCGGTCAGCTCGATCTCGGCATCGGGCAAGTGCACGTTGTTGGAAATTACCAGCATCAATCAAAAACCTTAGGTAACGGGTACGTTGAAACAAGGCGCAAGTCTAACCCGTCGACGGCCACAAAAAACCCGGCATGGCGCCGGGTTTCCTGTTTACGCCAGAAGGTTTACTTCAACGCACTTGCCGCAGTCAGCGTCGCTTGCGCACTGCGCTTGTTCTTCACCCAATAACACACCGCCATAAACGCCACCCACACAGGGATCGCGTACACCGACATCTGGATCCCCGGGATCATCAACATGATCACCAGGATAAACACCACAAACGCCAGGCAGATGTAGTTGCCATACGGGTACCACAACGCCTTGAACAGCGGCACCTGGCCGGTGCGGTTCATGTGTTGGCGGAACTTGAAGTGGGAGTAGCTGATCATCGCCCAGTTGATTACCAACGTGGCCACCACCAGGGACATCAGCAGTTCCAGCGCATGTTGCGGGATGAAGTAGTTCATCAACACCGCCACCAGGGTCACCGCCGCCGAGGCGAGGATCGACCGCACCGGCACGCCCCGCTTGTCGATCTTCGCCAACGCCTTGGGCGCATCGCCCTGCTCGGCCATGCCCAGCAGCATGCGGCTGTTGCAGTAGGTGCCGCTGTTGTACACCGACAGCGCGGCGGTCAGCACCACGAAGTTGAGGATGTGCGCGGCGGTGTTGCTGCCCAGCATCGAGAACACTTGCACGAACGGGCTCCCGCTGTAGGCATCGCCGGACGCGTTGAGGGTCGCCAGCAGGCTGTCCCATGGCGTGAGCGACAACAGCACCACCAGTGCGCCGATGTAGAAAATCAGGATGCGGTAGATCACCTGGTTGATCGCCTTGGGGATCACGGTGCGTGGCTGGTCAGCTTCGGCGGCGGTAAAACCGAGCATTTCCAGGCCGCCGAAGGAGAACATGATGATCGCCATGGCCATCACCAACCCGCCGACGCCATGGGGGAAGAAGCCGCCGTGTTCCCACAGGTTGCTCACCGAGGCCTGCGGGCCGCCGCTGCCGCTGACCAGCAAATAGCTGCCCAGGGCGATCATGCCGACAATCGCCACCACCTTGATGATGGCAAACCAGAACTCGGCCTCACCAAAGACTTTGACGTTGGCCAGGTTGATCAGGTTGATCAGCACGAAGAACGCCGCCGCCGACACCCAGGTCGGGATCTCCGGCCACCAGTAGTGCACATATTTGCCGACGGCCGTCAGCTCCGACATGCCCACCAGGATGTACAGGATCCAGCAGTTCCAACCCGACAGGAAGCCGGCGAAACCGCCCCAGTACTTGTGGGCAAAATGGCTGAAGGAGCCGGCGACGGGTTCTTCGACGATCATTTCGCCGAGCTGGCGCATGATCATGAAGGCGATAAAGCCGCAGATCGCATAGCCCAGGATCATCGACGGGCCGGCGGACTTGAGCACGCCGGCCGAGCCCAGGAACAAGCCGGTGCCGATGGCGCCACCGAGGGCGATCAACTGGATATGCCGGTTTTTCAGGCCGCGTTTCAGCTCGCCTGAAGAGGAATGGGGTTCACTCATGAAAAGGGTCTCACGCAAGGTTTGAGGATGTTGAATGCAGGTTGCTGCCTTGAATTACCGACTCAAGCAGCGCCGCTCAAACCCCAGCGCAGGCACCAGGAGTACAGCGTCTTTCTAACGGTCATGCGTCACCTGTTTGTTTTTATCTGTGACGAAATCGAACCCGCCTGGCTCGTGGCCGGGCGGAGTGATCAGGGTGGGTAAACCCTGGGTCTTGGCCTTTTGCGTGGTTACGCAAGGGGGTCACAGTAAAACGCGGCGCATTGTACACCGCTCGCAAGCTTGGGGATGACCGCCAATGGTGCATGCGACGATCTGGCAGCTATTCCTTACAGCCTGACGACTCCCAGCAATTTGGCGACTTTTACGTAAATTAATCGTTACAGCGTGGAAAATGTGCGTTACAGCTGCCAACACACGGAAAAATGTCATCGAGACAAATCCTACAAAACACCTTCGCCAGCGCATTGTTTTTTCTCGATAAAAAACCCCATGAGAAATTCAGAACAAAAAATCCAAATGAAACCGTGTCAATAAATTTTTTGCATTCTGAAACACTCTCTCCTAGGTTCATCCCACTTGCCCGGCGAAGCCCGCTGGCAAGCCGTTCTCAAACAACGTCCTCTAGGAGATACACCATGCAAGCACTGGAAAACGACCTGGAAACCGAACTGCAACTCGACGATTGGTTTGAAGCGCCGACCCATGAGGCCGCCGTTGAAATGATGCAAGCTGATGCCGTGGTGCCGTTTGGCACCGCGATGTGGCCTTTCTAACCCCCGGCAGGCATTGGGCGGGTGCTGTGCACGGCACCTGCTTCCTTTCCCAAGGCACACAAGGAATTACGTCATGGACAAGGCCCGCGCCGTCGAACACTTTCTTTACTACCTTGCGCATCACCCGGCCCTTCAAGGCCTGAGCTGCCCCACCGTGCTGCTGGGCCATACCGAACGCTACGACGCCATCGCCCAGGCGATTACCCATGCCAGCGCCGCCCGTTTCAACATCCAGAGGCAGCGCCTCGACCTGGCTGCCAGCGAGACGCTGGCCCAAGCCATAGAGACCTGCGACCTGTATCTGTTTCTCTATGATTCCTCCACCCTGCCCAACCCACGCGCAGACGGCCCGGACTTTATCCGCGCCCTGCACGGCGTGATGGCCGAGCACTGGAGGAAATCCCTGTTGTTCAAGGATTACGGCGACTACTTCTACGACACCTTCAGCGTCGAACCGCAGCGCATCGCCGACCTCAACGCCACACTGATCCGGCGCATGAGCCAGGCCAGCGTGCTGAGCTTTACCGACAAGCACGGCTCACGCCTGCAAGCGCCCCTGAGCAGCATCAAGAAGTGGACCAATATCAACGGAGTCGGCAACCACGACCTGGCGCCCGGCGAAATCGCCACCCACAGCGAGGCGATCAATGGCCAGGTGCGGTTTGTCGGGACCTTTCTCAGCACCATCCCGTTCGCGCGCAAATATGGCGTGCTGCAATCGCCGCTGGAGCTGTGGATAGAGAATTCAACGATCTGCAGCGTGGCCAGCGACGTACCGGGGCTGGCGGATGACTTCAACAAATACCTGAATGCCAACCCATCCAACCGCCGTGTGGAGGAGTTGGGGATTGGCACCAATGAAGGCGTCAAGGATTTGTATGCGCGTAATGCCGGGTTTGAGGAGCGCCACTGTGGCTTGCACTTGGGCTTGGGCGGCGGGCAGAAAGGCAGCCATCACCTGGATCTGATCTTTGCCAGTGGGGTGTTGGCCCTGGATGACAAGCCGGTGTTTGATGGCAGATTCGCGTTCTGAGTACAGTTTTCCGGAACAATGGAGATCAACTGCGGGAGGGGGCAAGCCCCCTCCCACACTTGAATGCATTTCAACTTCAGATCCAAAAAAAACGCCAACCCGAGGGTTGGCGTTTTTTTATGCAGCACTTACATCACTGCGGCTTCTTGCGACCAAACCCCGGACGCTGACCCGAACCCGCCGGAGCGCCACGGCGCTTGCCCGACGGCTCGTCCGCGACCAGTTTCGGGCCGGGGCGCTTGTTCGCCGCCGGCTTGGCTGGACGCTTGGTGCTGGCGTTGTCGGCCGGGCGATCCGCTTCACCCCGGTTGCTGCGACCACCGGCCGGCGCAGGGCGCGGAGTGCGTGGTGCACGCTCGCCTTCCTGGCGCGATGGCGCGGTTGGGCGGCGCTCGCCTTCGATGTGCGGCTCGCGGGAGATACGACCGCCGGTTGCAGGTGCATTCAACGCCGGGCGCAAAGTGCGGGCAACGCGCTCGGTACGGGCCACAGGGCGCGACGACTTACGCTGCATACGCTCAAGCTTGTCTTTGCTCTTGGCGTTCATTTGCGGCATGGCCACCGGCGTCAGGCCGACTTCGGCGCTGAGGATGTCGACTTCGTACTGGCTCATTTCGCGCCAGCGGCCCATCGGCAGGTCGGAGTTGAGGAACACCGGGCCAAAGCGCACGCGCTTCAGGCGGCTGACCACCAGGCCCTGGGATTCCCACAGGCGGCGGACTTCACGGTTACGGCCTTCCATCACCACGCAGTGGTACCAGTGGTTGAAACCTTCGCCGCCGGGAGCCTGCTTGATGTCGGTAAACTTGGCCGGGCCGTCTTCGAGGACGACGCCCGCTTTCAAGCGCTCGATCATCTCGTCATCGACTTCACCGCGTACGCGCACGGCGTATTCACGGTCCATTTCGTAGGACGGGTGCATCAGGCGGTTGGCCAGTTCACCGTCGGTGGTGAACATCAGCAAGCCGGTGGTGTTGATGTCAAGACGTCCGATGTTGATCCAGCGGCCTTCTTTGGGCTTGGGCATCTTGTCGAACACGGTCGGACGGCCTTCCGGGTCGTCACGGGTGCAGATCTCGCCATCGGGCTTGTTGTACATGATCACGCGGCGCACCGATTCGGCGGCCTCTTCACGCTTGATGACCTTGCCATCAATGGTGATTGCATCGTGCAGGTCGACACGCTGGCCGAGGGTAGCCTCGACGCCGTTTACCTTGATGCGCTTCTGGGTGATCCAGGCTTCGACGTCGCGGCGCGAGCCCACGCCGATACGCGCCAGCACTTTCTGCAGCTTTTCGCCTGCAGGGCCGATTTCCTGGTCTTTCTGGTCTTGGTCAATCATCGTAAGCACCTCCCGGTGGGTCGATTCAGGCGTGGCCTGAAGAGTGTTGAAAGCGGGGCCTTGGGCGAATACGTCGCCAAGGGGTCGCGAATCATACGCGCATGACGCGCATTGCGCATCAGAGACTAGTCGATAAGGCCCAAGTCATTTGCTTTTCCGCCGACCGGTGGCGCCCAGAGCCAGCAACCGTAACTCGGCTTCGGCCAGTACGGTGCGTTTGTCGGCCTTGTCGAGTTTCTTCCAGGCACGGATTTCGCGCTTGCTGCGACCGCAGCCGACGCAGATATCGTCGTTGAATTTGCAGATGCTGATGCAGGGGTCTTTGGTAGAACTCATACATTCTCCCAGACAATGGAGATCAAAAATGTAGGAGATCAAATGTGGGAGGGGGCTTTCCCCCTCCCACATTGACCTCATCAGTCTTCGAATTCGCGGCGTTCGGCCTCGATGGCTTCGGCCAATGCGCGGGCTTCGTCTTCTTCATCGCTCAGCGGCGGTTGTTCGAGGGCGGCGACGGCGGCCAGGAGTTTTTCCCGGGCTTCGGCCACACCGAGAATATCTTCCTCAGGATCAGGCTCGGGCTCTGGCTCTGGCTCTGGCTCTGGCTCTGGCTCTGGCTCTGGCTCTGGCTCAGCCACACCATCACGCAACAAATCATCAAAGTCAGTCTTGATGCCCTGCTCCATGTCATCCAGTTCCAACAACAAGGTATGGAAACTGGTTTCATCCTTCGGTTCTTCCGGCTCTGCCGTGGCATCGGCCAGCTCCTGCAAGCTCGCAGGCACCGGTGCGTCATCGAAGTCCAGCACCGGCTCGGCTTCCATCTCGCGCAGCTCTGCCAGTGGCGGCAGGTCGTCGAGATTCTTCAGGTTGAAGTGGTCGAGAAACACCTTGGTCGTGGCAAACATCGCCGGTTTGCCCGGCACGTCGCGGTAACCAACGATGCGGATCCACTCGCGCTCCAGCAACGTCTTGACGATATGGCTGTTGACCGCCACACCCCGCACGTCCTCGATTTCGCCCCGGGTGATCGGCTGGCGATAGGCGATCAGCGCCATGGTTTCCAGCATCGCCCGTGAATAACGCTGCGGGCGCTCTTCCCACAAACGGCCGACCCACGGGGAAAACTTCTCACGAATCTGCAGGCGATAACCCGACGCCACTTCGCGCAGCTCAAAGGCGCGGCCGTCGCAGGACTTGCGCAAAATCTCCAGCGCCTTCTTGAACACCGGCGGCTCGGGGCGCTCGGCTTCTTCAAACAGCTCGAACAGGCGTTCCAGGGATTGCGGTTTACCCGAGGCCAGGAGAAAGGCTTCCAGTAGCGGCGCCAGTTCGCGGGGTTCAGTCAGATTCATCGATTCAGCTCTTTATTCGGCTCGCGCCCGCACGTGGATAGCCGCAAAAGGCTCATTCTGGACCAGCTCGACCAGGGACTCCTTGACCAGTTCAAGGATCGCCATAAAGGTCACCACCACCCCCAGCCGCCCTTCCTCTGCGGTGAACAGCTCGACAAACGGCACAAACCCGCCGCCCTTGAGGCGCTCGAGCACGTCGCTCATACGCTCGCGGGTCGACAGCGCCTCGCGGCTGACCTGGTGGTGTTCAAACATATCGCCACGGCGCAGCACTTCGGCCATGGACATCAGCAATTCTTCCAGGCTCACATCCGGCAACAGCTTGCGCGCCCGTGCCTCGGGGGCATCCAGCTTGGGCACCACCACGTCGCGGCCTACACGGCTCAAGCCGTCGATGCCTTCGGCGGCAGCCTTGAAGCGTTCGTACTCCTGCAGGCGGCGGATCAGTTCGGCGCGCGGGTCGTCCTCTTCGGCCTCGATGGTCTCCGCGCGTGGCAAGAGCATGCGTGACTTGATCTCGGCTAGCATAGCGGCCATCACCAGGTACTCGGCGGCCAGCTCCAGGCGCACCGACTGCATCAACTCGACATAGCCCATGTACTGGCGAGTGATTTCCGCCACCGGGATGTCGAGGATGTTGATGTTCTGCTTGCGGATCAGGTACAGCAGCAAGTCCAGCGGGCCTTCGAAGGCTTCCAGGAAGACTTCCAGGGCGTCGGGCGGGATGTACAGGTCCAGCGGCATTTCCATCACCGCCTGGCCATACACCATGGCAAACGGCAATTCCTGCTGGGCGCCCGCCTGGGGGTCGACGGTTTCCACGGCCGACATTCAGGCCTCGACCATGAACGGGGTCGGATCGCCGCAGCCCACACGCACCACTTCCGGCTCGCCGTCGGCCAGGTTGATCACGGTGGAGGCCTTGTTGCCGCCGTAGCCGCCGTCGATGATCAGGTCGACATGCTTTTCCAGCAGGCGCCGCATTTCGTAAGGGTCGTACAACGGCTCGGTTTCACCCGGCATGATCAGCGACACGCTCATCAGGGGCTCACCCAGCTCTTCGAGCAACGCCAGCGCAATCGGGTGCTCGGGCACGCGCAGGCCGATGGTGCGTTTCTTGGGGTGCAGCAACAGGCGCGGCACCTCACGCGTGGCATTGAGAATAAAGGTGTAGGGCCCCGGCGTGTGGGCCTTGAGCAGGCGGAAGGTGCCAGTGTCGACCTTGGCGAACAGCCCGAGCTGGGACAAGTCGCTGCAGATGAGGGCGAAGTTATGCTTGTCATCCAGCTGACGCAGGCGTCTTACACGTTCGACCGCACCCTTGTCGCCGATCTGGCAACCAATGGCGTAGGACGAATCGGTGGGGTAGATCACCACGCCACCGGCGCGAATGATCTCCACGGCCTGTTTGATCAGGCGCGCCTGGGGGTTTTCCGGATGAATCTGGAAGAATTGACTCACGTGTTCTACCTGTTCAGACGGTGGCAATAATGGGGTCATGCTTGAATCGCCCCCACAAGAGCGGCAAATCTTCCGGGACCGCACGGTACTCGCCGATCTCGGACCAGCCGCCTGGGCCATGAAAGTCACTGCCGGCACTGACCAGCAGACCAAATTCGCGGGCAAGAATCGCCAGGCTGCCCACCTGATCGGCGGGTTGATGCCCGTTGACCACTTCGATTGCGTGGCCGCCCGCTCCAATATAGTCGCTGATCAGCTTGCGACGCTTGCTGCGGGTGAAATCGTAATGCCAGGGATGCGCCAGGCTGACCCATGCCCCGGAGGCCCGCAGGGTCTCGACGGTGTCTTCCAGGGTCGGCCAGTGTTGCTTCACATCGCCCAACTTGCCGGCGCCCAGCCATTTGCGAAAGGCCTCAGCACGGTCTTTAACAAAACCTTCACGCACCATCCAGTCGGCAAAGTGCGGCCGGGCCGGTGCGTTGCCGCTGTCGCCCAGCTCCTGCTGGATGGCACGGGCGCCTTCAAGGGCATTCGGCATGCCTTTGAGGCTGAGTTTTCGGCTTATTTCTTCGGACCGCAGCCAGCGCCCATCGTGCAATTGCGCAATGGCCGCCACCAGCGGCGCGGCGGTTTGATCGAAACCATAACCGAGCACATGAATGGTGGCGCCGCCCCAGGTGCAGGACAATTCCACCCCGTTGACCAGTTGCATACCCAGCGCCTGCGCGGCTTCGCGGGCTTCGTCGAGGCCTTCGAGGGTGTCGTGGTCGGTCAACGCCAGGACTCGCACGCCTTTTTCAAACGCACGCGCAACCAGTACCGCGGGCGCCAGGGCGCCGTCGGAGGCCGTGCTGTGGCAGTGCAAATCAACATTCACGGGAGTGTGTAACCTCAAGTCAGCTGGCGCTTTCGCTACCAAGGATGTTTGTTATTATGCCGCCACATCCAGCTTCTGGCTCTTACTGTGAAACAATTCATCGACTTCATCCCGCTGTTGCTGTTTTTCATCGTTACCAAACTCGACCCCAGGGTCATCGATATCGCCGGCCACGAGCTATCGTTCGGGGGCATCTACAGTGCTACCGCGGTACTGATCATCAGCTCCATCGTGGTCTACGGCGCCATCTTCATCTCCCAGCGCAAGCTCGAAAAAAGCCAGTGGCTGACCCTGGTTGCCTGCCTGGTGTTCGGTGGCCTGACCCTGGCCTTCCACAGTGAAACCTTCCTTAAATGGAAAGCCCCGGTGGTCAACTGGCTGTTCGCCCTGGTTTTCATCGGCAGCCACTTTGTCGGTGACCGCCTGTTGATCAAGCGGATCATGGGCCATGCATTGACCCTGCCGGAGCCGGTATGGACGCGTTTGAACGTGGCCTGGATCGTGTTTTTCCTGTTCTGCGGCGCCGCCAACCTGTTCGTGGCCTTTACGTTCCAGGACTACTGGGTCGACTTCAAGGTCTTCGGCAGCCTGGGCATGACCGTATTGTTCCTGATCGGCCAGGGTATCTACCTGTCGCGCCACCTGCATGACACCGCTCCCACCACGCCGAAAACCGAGGACTGACATGCTCTACGCCATCATTGCTACCGACGTTGCCAACTCGCTGGAAAAACGCCTCTCCGTGCGCCCGGCCCACCTTGAGCGCCTGCACGTGCTGCAAGCCGAAGGCCGCCTGGTGCTCGCCGGCCCGCACCCGGCCGTGGACAGCAATGACCCGGGCGCCGCCGGTTTCACCGGCAGCCTGGTAGTCGCCGAGTTCGCCTCCCTGGCCGATGCCCAGGCCTGGGCCAAGGCTGATCCCTATGTGGCGGCGGGCGTCTACGCCGACGTGGTGATCAAGCCGTTCAAGCAAGTCCTGCCTTAGCCCGAGCCCTGTGTCGAACCTAATACCTTCGGCACACTCCTAATCTCTCATTATTCTCGGTAACCTGCCGACAACGTTCTGAATATTCGTGTGGAATCAGGAGTTCCGATGCGCTTACGTCAGTTGTGTCTGTTGGCAGTGTTAATGATCGGGGCTACGGCCCACGCTGAAGAAACCTCGAACAACGGCAGTTCCACGCCCCTGTCCTTGAGTGCCGGCAGCCAGATCACCGAGTTGCAGCAACGTTTGAAAGAAAGCGAACGCCAGCGTGAAGAACTGAGCAAGCAACTGCAAAGCGCGGATGCTGCCCGCGAAAGCGCTCAACTGAGCCGCCTTCGCCAAGAGAACCAACGCCTGGCCCAGCAGCTCAAAGAAACACAGGGCGGCGCCTTGACCCGATGGCTGACCGAGCAACAGCAATGGTTTGTCACCGGCGGGGCCGTCGCACTGATCGCCTTGCTGTGCGGGATCTTCGCCAGCGGTGGGCACCGTCGCCGTCGACAATGGCTAAATTGAGTGAGTCATGAGCGAGCTGTTACTGATAGATGATGACCAGGAGCTCTGCGAGCTGCTGACCAGTTGGTTGAGCCAGGAAGGTTTCCAGGTGCGCGCCTGCCACGATGGCTTGAGCGCGCGCAAGGCCTTGGCCGACAGCGCCCCTGCCGCCGTGGTGCTCGACGTGATGCTGCCCGACGGCAGTGGCCTGGAGCTGCTCAAGCAATTGCGCAACGACCACCCGGAGCTGCCGGTGCTGATGCTCTCGGCGCGTGGCGAACCACTGGACCGCATCCTCGGCCTGGAACTCGGCGCCGACGATTACCTGGCCAAACCCTGCGACCCACGCGAGCTGACCGCCCGCCTGCGCGCGGTATTGCGCCGCAGCCACCCGGCCGCCGTGTCCACCCAGCTGGAACTCGGCGACCTGTGCTTCAGCCCGGTGCGCGGCGTGGTCAGCATCGATGAACAGGAATTCACCCTCACCGTCTCCGAAAGCCGCCTGCTCGAAGCCCTGCTGCGCCAGCCCGGCGAGCCACTGGACAAGCAGGAACTGGCGCAAATTGCCCTGGGCCGCAAGCTGACCCTTTACGATCGCAGCCTCGACATGCACGTGAGCAACCTGCGCAAAAAGATCGGCCCCCACCCGGATGGCCGGCCACGCATCGTGGCGCTGCGCAGCCGCGGCTATTACTACAGCCTCTAAAACACGGGAGCCCAAGGGCTCCCGGTTTTGTCAGTTCACAGCAAAATCCTCTTTACCCAAGCTTTACGCACACCTGACGGCCGCTGACCTTGATCTGGGTAATCTACTCACATCCGGACTCACCGGAATAGAGACAGGAGAATCACCATGCGCAAGACCCTTATCGCTTTGATGCTCGCCGCTGCCCTGCCCACCGTCGCCATGGCCGCAATGCCAGAAGGCCCAGGCCCGATGGGCGAACCTTCCGGTCACATGATGGGTGGCCCGGGTCACGGCGGTGAACACGGTCCGCGTGGCAAAGGCGGCCCGTTCAGCCAACTGGACCTGAGCCACGAACAGCGCCAGCAGATCGGCAAGCTGATGGGCGACCAATGGCACGCTCGCAAGGACCTGACCAAGAAGTATCTGGACAAACTCCCGGCCGCTGACCAGAAGGCCATGCAGGACGAGATCGCCGCCGGCAAGCAGAAAACCCAGGCGGATATCCGCGCGGTGCTCAAGCCTGACCAGCAGAAGAAGTTCGACGAGATCGTCAAGAAGCAAGAGCAGCGTCGTGCCGAATGGAAGGAATTCCAGGCCTGGAAAGCGCAACAGCCGCAAAAAGCGCAATAATGCCCCCGCGTTAACGCTCCCAGCCCAGTGGCCCCCGCCGCTGGGCTTTTCCTGTTTGAGGGTTTCCTGTGCGTTCATTGTTCTGGCGCATCCTGGCCAGCTTCTGGCTGGCCATCGCCTTGGTTGCCGGGTTGTCGATCCTGCTTGGGCACATGCTCAATCAGGATGCCTGGATTCTCAGCCGTCACCCCGGCCTCAACAACCTGGCTGAAGAGTGGACCCAACTCTATGAAGCCCAGGGCGAGGACGCAGCCCAGGACTTGCTGCAACAGCGCAAGCGCCAGTACCACATCGACGTGCAAGTGCTCAACGAAAGCGGCGAGCCGGTGGTGCGCGGCACCTTCCCGAAACGTGCCGCTGCGTTTGAAGCCCGGCAGAATGACAGCCAGGACGGCCACCTGCCCTGGCGGCGCCTGACCGCCGAGTACACCAGTGAAAAAACCGGCGACACCTACCTGCTGATCTACCGCATCCCGCACCCGGAACTCGACGCCTGGCACCGCAATAGCCTGCTGTGGCCGTTGAGTGCGCTGGCAATTGCGCTGGTGGTACTGACCCTGTTCAGCCTGCTGGTGACGCTGTCCATCACCCGCCCGCTCAGCCGTTTGCGCGGCGCGGTGCATGACCTCGGCCAGGCCACCTACCAGCAAAACAGCCTGGCGCGCCTGGCCAATCGGCGTGATGAGTTCGGCGTACTCGCCACCGACTTCAACCGCATGGGCGCGCGCCTGCAAAGCCTGATCGCCAGCCAGCGCCAATTGCTGCGCGATGTGTCCCACGAACTGCGTTCACCCCTGGCCCGGCTGCGCATCGCCCTGGCCCTGGCCGAGCGCGCCAGCCCTGAAGAACGGGAAAAACTCTGGCCGCGCCTGACCCGCGAGTGCGACCGCCTCGAAGCGCTGATCAGCGAAATCCTGGTGCTGGCCCGCGTCGATGCCGACAACGCCAGCGCCGAAGACGTCGACCTCACGCCGCTGCTCAAGACCCTGCAAAAAGACGCCCAGCTCAGCGCGCCGGAGCAAGTGGTGCAGCTCACCGCCGACCCCGGCCTGCGCCTCAAGGGCTGGCCGACCATGATCGAACGCGCGGTGGATAACCTGCTGCGCAATGCCCAGCGCTTCAACCCGCCGGGCCAGCCGATCGAGATGCAAGCCCATCTGCACGGCGAGCACATCATCATCAGCGTGCGCGACCACGGCCCCGGCGTCGACGCCGAGCACCTCAGCCAATTGGGCGAGCCGTTCTACCGCGCCCCCGGCCAGACCGCCCAAGGCCACGGCCTGGGCCTGGCGATTGCGCGGCGCGCAGCCGAACGCCATGGCGGCAGCCTGTTCCTGGCCAACCATGCCCAGGGCGGTTTTATCGCCAGCATCGACCTGCCGCTGGAACCCGGGGTTGCCACACCGGCCTGATGATCTTCTATAGTGGCCCTTCTCTTACGGAGGGCCTTTGATGACTGACCTGCTGACTCCCATCCAAGCCGCACTCGATCTGCCGCACACCCCGCCGACCTTTACCGAGGCCGGCGCCCTGCCCTCGACCTTTGCCGTCACCGACCTGGCGGCCGCCAGCATCGGCGCTGCCGGCCAGGCCGTAGCCCAATTGATCCAGCAACAGACCGGGCGCTTGCCCAACGTAAGCGTGGACCGGCGCCTCGCCTCCTTCTGGTTCTCGTCCTCAATTCGCCCGGTGGACTGGCAAGTGCCGCCGCTGTGGGACCCGGTGGCCGGCGACTACGCCAGCGCCGACGGCTGGATCCGCTTGCACACCAACGCGCCCCACCACCGTGCAGCCGCCGAGCGGGTGCTGGGCAAAGTCGCCGACCGCACTGAAATGGCGGCCAAGGTCGCCGCCTGGAACGCCGCTGAACTGGAACAGGCGATTGTCGAGGCCGGCGGCTGTGCCGCGCAGATGCGTACGTGGCAGGCCTGGCAACAGCATCCCCAAGGGCTGGCGGTGAATGCCGAGGCACTGGTGCAGCGCCAGACCTTTGAAAATACCGTCGACCAACCCTGGCTCGGCTCGGTGGCGCGCCCCCTGGCCGGTATCAAGGTGCTGGACCTGACCCGCGTATTGGCCGGCCCGGTCGCCAGTCGCTTTCTCGCGGGTTTGGGCGCCGATGTACTGCGCATCGACTCACCCACCTGGAACGAGCCAGGCGTGGTGCCGGAAATGACCCTGGGCAAACGCTGCGCGCGCCTGGACCTGAAAACGCCGGAAGACCGCCAGGTGTTCGAAAGCTTGCTCAAGGGCGCCGACATTCTGTTCCACGGCTACCGCGCCGATGCGCTGGAGCAACTGGGCTACACCGCTGATGAACTGCAACAGCTTGCCCCTGGCCTGATCGACGTGAGCCTCAACGCCTACGGCTGGAGCGGCCCGTGGCGCAACCGCCGCGGGTTCGACAGCCTGGTGCAGATGAGCAGCGGGATTGCCGACGCGGGCATGGCCTGGAAACAGGCGGACAAACCGCTGCCGCTGCCGTTGCAGGCGCTGGACCATGCAACCGGATACCTGATGGCCGCCAGTGCGATTCAGGCGTTGAGCGAACGGTTGAAATCCGGGCGTGGCGGCTCGGCGCGGTTGTCATTGGCGCGTACGGCCAAGTTGTTGGTGGATGCAGGGCAGGTGCCGGAGCAGCCGGCGTTGCGCGCTGAAGAGCCCAGTGATCAAGGGTTGGTGGTAGAACAGACGGCGTGGGGGCAGGCGCATCGTTTGCTGGCGCCACTGACCATCAGCGGGACGCCGTTGCAGTGGGATTTGCCGGCGGGGGAATTGGGCTCGCATCGGGCTCAATGGTGACCTTCAGGCCGCCATCGGGGGCAAGTCGAATCGTCGCACCGCCCCTCCCACATTTTTACCGTGTTCACAGGTCAAAGTGTGGGAGGGGCCCCGATGAGGCCCGCCCAGCCAGTCTCACAACGACAACACCCCACTGTACAAGCCGTACGCCGCCAGCCCCGCGCCGGCGATCACACAGCTGAAAATGCCTTTTTCCCAATGGGTAAACAACGGCTGGCCCTGCTCGCGTTTGGCCAGCGCAAACAGGATCACACCGGGCGCATACAGCAGCGCCGAGAGCAGCAGGTACTTCAAGCCGCCGGCGTACAGCAGCCATAGGGCGTAGACGAGGGCAATCAGCCCCACCAGCAGATCCTTGCAGCGCTGGCCCTGGGCGCCTGCATAGGTTTCGCCGCGCCCGCTCAACAGCACGGCATACGCCGCCGACCACAGGTAGGGCACCAGAATCATCGACGACGCGAGGTAAATCAGCGTGGTGTAGGTGCTTTGGGAAAACAGCGTAATCACCAGAAACGCCTGGATCATCACGTTGGTCAGCCACAGCGCGTTGACCGGCACCTGGTTGGCGTTTTCCTTTTTCAGGAAGGCCGGCATGGTTTTGTCCTGGGCGGTGGCGTAGAGGATTTCCGCGCAGAGCAGCGCCCATGAGAGCAAGGCGCCCAGCAGCGACACGGCCAGGCCGATGCTGATCAGCAGCGCACCCCACGGCCCGACGATATGCTCCAGCACGCCGGCCAGCGACGGGTTCTGCAGTTGCGCCAGCTCCGGCTGGCTCATGATCCCCAGCGACAACACATTCACCAGCACCAGCAACGCCAGCACGCCCAGAAAGCCGATCACCGTGGCGCGGCCGACGTCCGAGCGTTTTTCGGCCCGCGCCGAATACACGCTGGCGCCCTCGATGCCGATAAACACAAACACCGTGACCAGCATCATGTGGCGCACCTGCTCGACCACGCTGCCCATTTGCGGGTTGCCCAGGCCCCAGATATCGCGGGTGAAGATATCGGCCTTGAAGGCCACGGCGGCTATCACGATAAACATCAGCAGCGGCACAATCTTGGCCACGGTGGTGACCTGGTTGATGAACGCCGCCTCCTTGATCCCGCGCAGCACCAGAAAATGCACGGCCCACAGCAGCAACGACGCGCAGCCGATGGCCAGCGGCGTATTGCCCTGTCCGAACGCCGGAAAGAAATAGCCAAGGGTGCTGAACAGCAACACGAAGTAACCGACATTGCCCATCCACGCGCTGATCCAGTAACCCCAGGCCGAGGAGAAACCCATGTAGTCGCCAAACCCGGCCTTGGCATAGGCGTACACCCCGGAATCCAGCTCGGGTTTGCGGTTGGCCAGGGTCTGGAATACAAAAGCCAGGGTCAGCATGCCGACGGCGGTGATCGCCCAACCGATCAACACCGCGCCGACCTCGGCACGCGCGGCCATGTTCTGTGGCAGGGAAAAAATCCCGCCGCCGATCATTGAACCCACCACCAAGGCGATCAAGGCGCTGAGGCGAAGTTTCTGGGTCGGTTGGGGCATGAAGACTCCTGAACAAATAACAGTTTGAGCTGACAACCGTGCACTCAACTAATTAACTCAGCGAGTGTAGCGTTTATTAGAGACGGCGATAAAAACGCCACGTTCATAACGCAACGGCATGACAATTAATAAAGTTTAGGCGTATTTAGAATTTAAATACCGTGGGCATTTAACCCTTCTCCTGCTACTTGGCGGCCCAGCCTGAAAAAGTTTGCACATTCAGGAAAACGGTCTAGTTTCAAACGTCCATATACCCGACTAAATGATTAACCAAAACGGAGAGACCGCTCTGGGCAGCGCCTTTCCGAGGAATCGTATTGCCCGAGGGTTTTCCCCTAAGTCATTAATTCACAATGGAATGTGCCAATGAAGTGATCTGAGTCAGCTGTTTGATTAGCGCACGGAATTATTCTGTGGTCTCTCTTCTCCTGCATTGGAGTCATGCAATGTCTGAATCTCCCGGAAAACTTCGATTAGGCGCACTGGTTGCACTGGTCGTGGGTTCAATGATTGGCGGCGGGATCTTCTCACTTCCGCAAAACATGGCGGCCAGCGCCGATGTGGGCGCGGTGCTGATCGGTTGGGTGATTACCGCCATCGGTATGTTGACCCTGGCGTTCGTGTTCCAGACCCTCGCCAATCGCAAGCCCGACCTCGACGGCGGCGTGTATGCCTACGCCAAGGCAGGTTTCGGCGACTACATGGGTTTCTCGTCGGCCTGGGGTTACTGGATCAGCGCCTGGCTGGGCAACGTCGGCTATTTCGTCCTGCTGTTCAGCACCCTGGGTTACTTCTTCCCGGTCTTTGGCGAAGGCAATACCCCGGCGGCGGTGATTGGCGCCTCGGTGCTGCTGTGGGCCGTGCACTTTTTGGTGCTGCGCGGGATCAAGGAAGCGGCGTTCATCAACCTGGTGACCACCGTCGCCAAGGTGGTGCCGCTCGTGCTGTTTGTGTTGATCGCGCTGTTCGCGTTCAAGCTGGAGATTTTCACCGCTGACATCTGGGGCGTGAAAAACCCCGACCTGGGCAGCGTGATGAACCAGGTGCGCAACATGATGCTGGTCACCGTGTGGGTGTTTATCGGCATCGAAGGCGCGAGCATCTTCTCGTCCCGTGCGGAAAAACGCTCCGACGTCGGCAAGGCCACCGTGATCGGCTTTATCACCGTGCTGCTGTTTCTGATGCTGGTGAACGTGCTGTCCCTGGGGATCATGACCCAGCCGGAACTGGCCAAGCTGCAAAACCCGTCGATGGCCGCCGTGCTGGAGCATGTGGTGGGCCACTGGGGCGCGGTGCTGATCAGCGTCGGCTTGATCATTTCGTTGCTGGGGGCGCTGCTGTCGTGGGTGCTGCTGTGTGCGGAGATCATGTTCGCCGCCGCCAAGGACCACACCATGCCGGAGTTCCTGCGCAAGGAAAACGCCAACCATGTGCCGGTCAACGCCCTGTGGCTGACCAACGCCATGGTTCAGGTGTTCCTGGTGATCACGCTGTTTTCCGCCAGCACCTACCTGTCGCTGATCTACCTCGCCACCTCGATGATCCTGGTGCCTTACCTGTGGTCGGCGGCCTACGCACTGTTGCTGGCGGTACGCGGTGAGACTTACGAAAACGCCCTCAAAGAACGCAAGAAAGACCTGTTCATCGGCGCCGTCGCGCTGATCTACGCGGTGTGGCTGCTGTATGCCGGCGGCACCAAATACCTGCTGTTGTCCGCCCTGCTCTACGCCCCCGGCGCGATCCTGCTCGCCAAGGCCAAGCGTGAATTGGGCAAACCGATTTTCACCAACGTCGAGAAGCTGATTTTCGCCGCAGTGGTCATTGGCGCCCTGGTGGCGGCCTATGGGCTCTACGACGGTTTCCTGACCTTGTAATTTTGATGCAACGGAGGATCTGAAATGACCACGGAAAAAGTGAAGTACGGCGTACATTCCGAAGCCGGCAAACTGCGCAAAGTCATGGTGTGCTCTCCAGGCCTGGCCCATCAGCGGCTGACGCCCAACAACTGCGATGAACTGCTGTTCGATGACGTGCTGTGGGTGGCCCAGGCCAAGCGCGACCATTTCGACTTCGTCACCAAAATGCGCGAGCGGGATATTGATGTGCTGGAAATGCACAACCTGCTGACCGATATCGTCGCCATTCCCGAAGCGCTGGACTGGATTCTGGAACGCAAGATCACTGCCAACCAGGTCGGCCTCGGCCTGGTCAATGAAGTCGGTTCGTGGCTGCGCAGCCTGGAGCCGCGCAAGGTCGCCGAGTTCCTGATCGGCGGCGTGTCGGCCGATGACCTGCCCGACAGCTTCGGTGGCAAGACCATCGAGATGTTCCGCGACTTCCTCGGGCACTCGAGTTTCATTCTGCCGCCGCTGCCCAACACCCAGTTCACCCGCGACACCACCTGCTGGATCTACGGCGGCGTGACGCTCAACCCGATGTACTGGCCGGCACGCCGCCAGGAAACCCTGCTGGCCAGCGCCATCTATAAATTCCACCCCGAGTTCGTCAACGCCGACTTCCAGGTCTGGTACGGCGACCCCGACCAGGAACACGGCAACGCCACCCTCGAAGGCGGCGACGTAATGCCGATCGGCAACGGTGTGGTGTTGATCGGCATGGGCGAGCGTTCCTCGCGCCAGGCCATCGGCCAGCTCGCGCTGAACCTGTTCAAGCACAAGGCCGTGGAGCGCGTGATCGTCGCCGGCCTGCCCAAATCCCGCGCGGCCATGCACCTGGACACGGTGTTCAGCTTCTGCGACCGCGACCTGGTGACGATCTTCCCGGAAGTGGTGAACCAGATCGTCGCCTTCAGCCTGCGCCCTGACGAAACCAAGCCCGGTGGCATCGACGTGCGCCGTGAAGACGCGAGCTTCCTCGATGTGGTGGCCACCGCCCTCAAGCTCAAGGCCCTGCGCGTGGTGGAAACCGGCGGCAACAGCTTCGCCGCCGAACGCGAGCAGTGGGACGACGGCAACAACGTGGTGGCCGTGGAGCCTGGCGTGGTGATCGGTTACGACCGCAACACCTACACCAACACCCTGCTGCGCAAGGCCGGGGTGGAAGTCATCACCATCAGCGCCGGTGAACTTGGCCGGGGGCGTGGCGGCGGCCACTGCATGACCTGCCCGATCATCCGCGACCCTATCGACTATTAAGGAGATTCCATCATGGCTTTCAACATGCGCAACCGCAGCCTGCTGTCGCTGATGCACCACACCACCCGCGAGCTGCACTACCTGCTGGACCTGTCCCGCGACCTCAAGCGCGCCAAATACACCGGCACCGAGCGTCCGCACCTGAAAGGCAAGAACATCGCGCTGATCTTCGAAAAAACCTCGACCCGCACCCGCTGCGCGTTCGAAGTGGCGGCCCATGACCAGGGCGCGCACGTCACTTATATCGACCCGGTGTCATCGCAGATCGGCCACAAAGAAAGCATGAAAGACACCGCCCGCGTGCTCGGCCGCATGTTCGACGCCATCGAGTACCGTGGCTTTGAACAGGAAATCGTCGAAGAGCTGGCCAAGTTCGCCGGCGTGCCGGTGTTCAACGGCCTTACCGCCGAATTCCACCCGACGCAAATGATCGCCGACACCCTGACCATGCGCGAGCACAGCGACAAGCCGCTGCATGACATCAGCTACGCCTACCTGGGCGACGCGCGCTACAACATGGGCAACTCGTTGCTGATGATCGGCGCCAAGCTGGGCATGGACGTGCGCATCGGCGCGCCAAAAGCCCTGTGGCCCCATGAAGATTTCATCAAGCAGTGCCAGGCGTTTGCCGACGAAAGCGGCGCACGCATCACCATCACCGAAGACCCGAAAGAAGCCGTGAAGGGCGTGGACTTCATCCACACCGATATCTGGGTGTCCATGGGCGAGCCGGTGGAAGCGTGGGACGAGCGTATCGAGCAACTGCTGCCGTACCAGGTCAACGCCAAGATGATGAAAGCCTCGGGCAACCCGCGCGTGAAGTTCATGCACTGCCTGCCGGCGTTCCACAACAGCGAAACCAAGGTCGGCAAGGACATCGCCGCGCGTTATCCGAACCTGGCCAATGGCGTGGAAGTGACTGAGGAAGTGTTCGAGTCGCCGGCCAACATCGCGTTTGAGCAAGCGGAAAACCGCATGCATACCATCAAGGCGATTCTGGTGTCGGCGCTCGCAGATATCTAACTCTCACTGTCGGAACACAGGACAAAATGTGGGAGGGGGCAAGCCTCCTCCCACACTGACCTCTGTGTTCACACCTATTGAAGGATTGCATTATGCGCATCGTCGTAGCCCTGGGCGGCAACGCCCTGCTCCGCCGTGGTGAACCCATGACCGCGGACAACCAACGCGCCAATATCCGCATCGCCACCGAACAGATCGCCAAGATCCACCCCGGCAACGAGCTGGTGATTGCCCACGGCAATGGCCCGCAAGTCGGCCTGTTGTCGTTGCAGGCGGCGGCCTACACCAGCGTTTCGCCGTACCCGCTGGACGTGCTGGGCGCCGAGACCGAAGGCATGATCGGCTACATCATCGAACAGGAATTGGGCAACCTGCTGGACTTCGAAGTGCCGTTCGCCACCCTGCTCACCCAGGTCGAAGTCGACGCCAAGGACCCGGCCTTCCAAAACCCCACCAAGCCCATCGGCCCGGTGTATTCCAAGGCCGAAGCGGAGAAACTCGCCGCCGAAAAAGGCTGGGCGATTGCCCCGGATGGCGACAAATACCGCCGCGTGGTCGCCAGCCCACGGCCCAAACGCATCTTTGAAATTCGCCCGATCAAGTGGCTGCTGGAAAAAAGCGCCATCGTGATCTGCGCCGGCGGTGGCGGCATCCCGACGATGTATGGTGAAGACGGCAAGCTGCGCGGCATCGAAGCCGTTATCGACAAAGACCTCTGCTCATCCCTGCTGGCCGCGCAACTGGACGCCGACCTGCTGGTGATTGCCACCGACGTCAACGCGGCCTTTATCGACTTCGGCAAGCCGACCCAGAAAGCCATCGGCCAGGCCCACCCCGATGACATGGAAAAACTCGGCTTCGCCGCCGGCTCCATGGGGCCCAAGGTGCAAGCCGCCTGCGAGTTCGCCCGCCAGACTGGAAAAACCGCGGTCATCGGTTCACTCTCGGACATCGAAGCCATCGTCCAGGGCAACGCCGGTACACGCATCAGCACGGCAAAACCTGGCATCACCTACCTGTGAAGTAGAGGAGAAACGCCTATGGCCACC
Source organism: Pseudomonas sp. AC463 (assembly GCF_979253585.1). Lineage (NCBI taxonomy): Bacteria > Pseudomonadati > Pseudomonadota > Gammaproteobacteria > Pseudomonadales > Pseudomonadaceae > Pseudomonas > Pseudomonas sp. AC463. Next base: position 57,417 of record NZ_CEEDDZ010000009.1, read on the forward strand.
TTTGAACCCGGTCACTTGCACGTTGAACGTCACGCGCTGAATGCCCAGGACTACAGCTACAACCTGTGCATCGACTATGAAGTCAGCCAGGACCCCAAGGAAGGCAAGGGGATGCTGTTCAAGCTGCATGGCTCGGTGCAAGGCAAGGACCTCAAGGAAGAGTTTTTCCTGCCCAAGGACCAGGCGTTCGACTTCGCCCGGCATGCGATGAACATCGCGCAGAAATATGGCATGCCCAAGGTTGCCGTGTTGAATGGCTCGATGCACAAGCAGTACGACTTGATGTTCGAGGATGTGCGCCATCAACTGGATGTGAAATCCGGAGACCCGGTAAAACCTGAACATCTGGAATAACTCGGTCCAAATGTGGGAGGGGGCTTGCCCACTCCCACATTTGGACCTCCATCACCTGTCAGATTTCACCTGCGCCCCGCTCCAAGGCATACTTGCCGCCTCTCGCTTTGCAGAATCGCCAGCACCCATGCGTATCCACGTCAGCTTCATCGACCGCGTCGGCATTACCCAGGAAGTCCTGGCCTTGCTCGGTGGGCGTAATCTCAACCTGGATGCGGTGGAGATGGTGCCGCCCAACGTGTATATCGACGCGCCGACGCTGAGCGCCGAGGTGCTCGAAGAACTGCGCGACGCCCTGTTCAGCGTGCACGGCGTGCAGGCGGTGACGGTGGTGGACATCCTCCCCGGCCAGCGCCGTCATCTGCAGCTCGACGCCCTGCTGGCGGCGATGACCGACCCGGTGTTGGCCCTCGACAGCGCGGGCAAGATCCTGCTGGCCAACCCGGCCCTGGTGGCCCTTTACGGCCGCGAGCCGGCCGGGGAAAGCATCGCCGAGTTGTTCAATGACCCGGCGCTGCTGACCACCTTGCTCGAACAAGGCTTCCGCCTGCCCCTGCGCGAGATCAGCGTCAACGGCCAGACCCTGTTGCTGGACGCCACGCCGATCACCGACGCCGGCGCCCTGCTGACCCTCTACCAGCCCAACCGCATCGGCGAACAGTTATCGGCGCTGCACCACGACCATGCCGAAGGTTTTGATGCGCTGCTGGGCGAGTCCCCGGTGATCCGCACCCTCAAGGCGCGCGCGCAGCGGGTGGCGGCGCTGGATGCACCCTTGTTGATCCAGGGCGAAACGGGCACCGGCAAGGAGCTGGTAGCCCGCGCCTGCCACGCCATCAGCGCGCGTCACAGCGCGCCGTTCCTGGCATTGAACTGCGCGGCCTTGCCGGAGAACCTCGCCGAAAGCGAGTTGTTCGGCTACGCCCCGGGCGCCTTTACCGGCGCGGCGCGCGGCGGCAAACCGGGGCTGATGGAGTTAGCCAACCAGGGCACGGTGTTCCTCGATGAGATCGGCGAAATGTCGCCGTATCTGCAGGCCAAGCTGCTGCGGTTTCTCAACGACGGCAGCTTTCGCCGGGTAGGCGGCGACCGCGAAGTGAAGGTCAATGTGCGCATCCTCAGCGCCACCCATCGCGACCTGGAAAAAATGGTCAGCGAAGGCACCTTCCGCGAAGACCTGTTCTACCGCCTCAACGTGCTCAACGTCGAAGTACCGCCCCTGCGCGAACGCGGCCAGGACATCCTGCTGCTCGCGCGCTACTTCATGCAGCAGGCCTGCGCACAGATCCAGCGCCCGGTGTGCCGCCTGGCGCCCGGCACCTACCCCGCGCTGCTGGGCAACCGCTGGCCGGGCAATGTGCGCCAGTTGCAGAACGTGATCTTCCGCGCCGCCGCCATCTGCGAAAGCAGCCTGGTGGACATCGGCGACCTCGACATCGCCGGCACCTCGGTCGCGCGCCAGAGCGACGGCGACGTGGACAGCCTGGAGCAGGCCGTGGAAGAGTTCGAGCGCGGCCTGCTGGAAAAGCTCTACACCAGCTACCCCTCGACCCGGCAGTTGGCCAGCCGCCTGCAAACTTCGCACACCGCCATTGCCCATCGCCTGCGCAAATACGGCATCCCCACAAAACCCTGACCCAATTTGAAATGCAATCAATGTGGGAGGGGCGGTGCGACGATTCGACTTGCCCCCGATTGCGGTGTATCAGCTACAGATAAGCTGACTGACCCACTGCCATCGGGGGCAAGTCGAATCGTCTCACCGCCCCTCCCACATTTGAAACCCATTCCAGGTTTTGGTCTGAGAACGACATCCGCTGTCCTGAAATCGCTACAGCGTAACGATATCGCTACAACCCTGCTTTTCGCGCGCCATGCAAGGCTTTGATCCACATAGGCTTTTTTTCGCGCGTCTACCTGTATCGAAATCGCTACACCCGAATGCCATATCCTCATAACCATTTTTATCAAGCCATTGATTTATAACGATTTAATAACATTGGCCGCGATATTGCTAAGCAACTCCCCATATTTCCAATCCCGTCCTCCAGACGAATCTGGCCCTGAGGAGTTTCCATGAGCGAGTTGCGTTTCACTGAAGATCACGAATGGCTGCGCGCCGAAGCCGATGGCAGCGTCACCGTGGGTATCACCGCTTTCGCGCAGAACGCGCTGGGTGATGTGGTTTTCGTGCAACTGCCGGAGTTGCAGGCCTACGACAAGGGCGCCGAAGCGTCCACCGTGGAGTCGGTAAAAGCCGCCAGCGGCGTGTACATGCCGTTGGACGGTGAAGTGCTGGAAGTGAACGACAAGCTCGATGGCAGCCCGGAGCTGGTCAACGAAGACCCGATGGGCGAAGGCTGGTTCTTCCGCTTTAAACCGGCCGATGCCGACGCGGTAGCTAAACTGCTGGATCAGGATGCGTACGACCGCCTGATCAAAGCCAACGCTGAAGCCTGAGGAGCGCGCCATGACTGTTAATTTGAGCACCGCCAACGAATTCATCGCCCGCCACATCGGCCCGCGCGCGGACGACGAGCAGCAAATGCTCGCCAGCCTGGGTTTTGATTCCCTCGAAGCCCTCAGCGCCAGCGTGATCCCGGAAAGCATCAAAGGCACCAGCGTGCTCGGCCTGGAAGACGGCCTGAGCGAAGCCGAAGCGCTGGCCAAGATCAAGACCATCGCCGGCAAGAACCAACTGTTCAAGACCTACATCGGCCAGGGCTACTACAACTGCCACACGCCGTCGCCGATCCTGCGCAACCTGCTGGAAAACCCGGCCTGGTACACCGCCTACACCCCGTACCAGCCCGAGATTTCCCAGGGCCGCCTGGAAGCGCTGCTGAACTTCCAGACCCTGATCAGCGACCTCACCGGCCTGCCGATCGCCAACGCCTCGCTGCTCGATGAAGCCACTGCCGCCGCCGAAGCCATGACCTTCTGCAAGCGCCTGAGCAAGAACAAAAGCAGCAACGCCTTCTTCGCCTCGATCCACAGCCACCCGCAGACCCTCGACGTGCTGCGCACCCGTGCCGAGCCGCTGGGGATCGACGTAGTGGTCGGCGACGAACGCGAACTGACCGACGTCAGCGCGTTCTTCGGCGCCCTGCTGCAATACCCGGCCAGCAACGGTGATGTGTTCGACTACCGCGAACTGACCGAACGCTTCCACGCCGCCAACGCCCTGGTGGCCGTGGCCGCCGACCTGCTGGCCCTGACCCTGCTGACCCCACCGGGTGAGTTCGGCGCCGACGTCGCCATCGGCAGCGCGCAACGCTTCGGCGTGCCGCTGGGTTTTGGTGGCCCGCACGCGGCGTACTTCTCCACCAAGGACGCGTTCAAGCGCGACATGCCCGGCCGTCTGGTCGGCGTCTCCGTGGACCGTTTCGGCAAGCCAGCCTTGCGCCTGGCCATGCAGACCCGCGAGCAACATATCCGCCGCGAGAAAGCCACCAGCAACATCTGCACCGCCCAAGTGCTGCTGGCCAACATCGCCAGCATGTACGCCGTGTACCACGGGCCTAAAGGCCTGACCCAGATCGCCAACCGCGTTCACCAGCTGACCGCGATCCTGGCCAAGGGCCTGAGCGCCCTGGGCTTCAAGGTCGAACAAGCGAACTTCTTCGACACGATCACCCTCAACACCGGCGCCAACACCGCCGCCCTGCACGACAAGGCCCGCGCCCAGCGCATCAACCTGCGTGTGGTGGATGCCGAGCGCGTTGGCCTGTCGGTTGACGAAACCACCAGCCAGGCCGATATCGAAGCCCTGTGGGCGATCTTCGCCGACGGCAAGGCGCTGCCGGCCTTTGCTGCAACCGAGAGCACCCTGCCGGCCGCCCTGCTGCGCCAGTCGCCGATCCTCAGCCACCCGGTGTTCAACCGTTATCACTCGGAAACCGAGCTGATGCGCTACCTGCGCAAGCTGGCCGACAAGGACCTGGCGCTGGACCGCACCATGATCCCGCTGGGCTCGTGCACCATGAAGCTCAACGCCGCCAGCGAAATGATCCCGGTGACCTGGGCCGAGTTCGGCGCCCTGCACCCGTTCGCCCCGGCCGCGCAAAGCGCCGGCTACCTGGAGCTGACCTCCGACCTCGAAGCCATGCTCTGCGCCGCCACCGGTTACGACGCGATTTCCCTGCAGCCGAACGCCGGTTCCCAGGGTGAATACGCCGGCCTGTTGGCCATCCGCGCCTATCACCAGAGCCGTGGCGAAGAACGCCGCGACATCTGCCTGATTCCCTCGTCGGCCCACGGCACCAACCCGGCCACCGCCAACATGGCCGGCATGCGCGTGGTCGTGACCGCCTGCGACGCACGTGGCAACGTCGACATCGAAGACCTGCGCGCCAAGGCAATCGAGCACCGCGAGCACCTCGCCGCGCTGATGATCACCTACCCGTCCACCCACGGCGTGTTCGAAGAAGGCATCCGCGAAATCTGCGGGATCATTCACGACAACGGCGGCCAGGTGTACATCGACGGCGCCAACATGAACGCCATGGTCGGCCTGTGCGCACCGGGCAAGTTCGGCGGCGACGTGTCCCACCTGAACCTGCACAAGACCTTCTGCATCCCCCACGGCGGCGGCGGCCCGGGCGTTGGCCCGATTGGCGTCAAGTCGCACCTCACGCCATTCCTGCCGGGCCACGCGGCCATGGAGCGCAAGGAAGGCGCGGTGTGCGCGGCGCCGTTCGGCAGCGCGAGCATCCTGCCGATCACCTGGATGTACATCAGCATGATGGGCGGCGCGGGCCTCAAACGCGCTTCGCAGTTGGCGATCCTGAATGCCAACTACATTTCCCGTCGCCTTGAAGAGCACTACCCCGTGCTCTACACCGGCAGCAACGGCCTGGTGGCGCACGAATGCATCCTCGATCTGCGCCCGCTCAAAGACAGCAGCGGCATCAGCGTGGATGACGTGGCCAAGCGCCTGATCGACTTCGGTTTCCACGCCCCGACCATGTCGTTCCCGGTGGCCGGCACGCTGATGATCGAGCCGACCGAGAGTGAATCCAAAGAAGAACTGGACCGCTTCTGCGACGCCATGATCGCCATCCGCTTTGAGATCCGCGCGGTGGAAAACGGCACGTTGGACAAGGACGACAACCCACTGAAAAACGCGCCGCACACCGCCGCTGAAATCGTCGGCGAATGGAGCCACCCGTACAGCCGTGAACAGGCGGTGTACCCGGTTGCGTCGCTGATCGAAGGCAAGTACTGGCCGCCGGTAGGCCGGGTCGACAACGTGTTTGGCGATCGCAACCTGGTGTGCGCCTGCCCGTCGATCGAGAGCTACGCGTAACCTAAGGGTCAACTGGGTCAAATGTGGGAGGGGGCAAGCCCCCTCCCACACTTAAACCCAGTACACCCGATCAATAATAAGAAACCGGAGAACAACTCATGTCTTTAAGCGTGTTCGACCTGTTCAAGATTGGCATCGGCCCCTCCAGCTCCCACACCGTCGGCCCGATGCGCGCCGCCGCCCGGTTTGTCGAAGGGCTCAAGCGTGACAACCTGCTCGGCGCCACCACCGGCATCAAGGTCGAACTCTATGGCTCGCTGGGCGCCACCGGTAAAGGCCACGGCAGCGACAAGGCCGTGCTGCTGGGCCTGGAAGGCGAACACCCGGACACCGTGAATACCGAAACCGTGGCCACACGACTGGCGCAGATGCGCAAGGACGGCCGCTTGAATCTGCTCGGTGAACACAGCATTGCGTTCAACGAGAAAGAACACCTGGCGATGATTCGCAAACCGCTGGCCTACCATCCCAACGGCATGATTTTTCGCGCCTTCGACGCCGCCCATATTCAGATCCGCAGCCGCGAGTACTACTCGGTCGGCGGTGGTTTTGTGGTCGACGAAGACGCCGCCGGCGCCGACCGGATCGTCGAAGACGCCACGCCCCTGACCTTTCCCTTCAAGCACGCCAAGGACTTGCTCGGCCATTGCACCACCTACGGGCTGTCCATCAGCCAGGTGATGCTGACCAATGAAAGCGCTTGGCGCCCGGAGGCGGAAACCCGTGCCGGCTTGCTGAAGATCTGGCAAGTGATGCAGGACTGCGTGGACGCCGGCTGTCGCAATGAAGGGATTTTGCCTGGCGGCTTGAAGGTCAAGCGCCGCGCCGCCGCCCTGCACCGCCAGCTGTGCAAGAACCCCGAGTCGGCCCTGCGTGACCCGTTGTCGGTACTCGATTGGGTCAACCTGTACGCGCTGGCGGTCAACGAAGAAAACGCCAATGGTGGGCGCGTGGTCACCGCGCCCACCAACGGTGCGGCCGGGATTGTGCCGGCGGTGTTGCATTACTACATGCGCTTCATCCCGGGCGCGAACGAGGACGGCGTGGTGCGCTTCCTGCTCACCGCCGCCGCCATCGGCATTCTGTACAAGGAAAACGCCTCGATCTCCGGCGCCGAAGTCGGCTGCCAGGGCGAGGTCGGCGTGGCCTGTTCCATGGCCGCCGGCGCGCTTTGCGAGGTGCTGGGCGGTACGGTTTCCCAAGTGGAAAACGCCGCCGAAATCGGCATGGAACACAACCTCGGCCTCACCTGCGACCCGATTGGCGGGCTGGTGCAGGTGCCGTGCATCGAACGCAACGCCATGGGCTCGGTGAAGGCAATCAATGCGGTGCGCATGGCCTTGCGCGGCGACGGGCAGCACTTTGTGTCCCTCGACAAGGTGATCCGCACCATGCGCCAGACCGGCGCCGATATGAAAAGCAAATACAAGGAAACCGCCCGTGGCGGTTTGGCGGTCAACATTATCGAGTGCTGACGCCCACAAGCGCGTCCGCACGTTTTTCAGGAGCTGAACATGTCCACCGAAACCCTGTTGAAAACCCCGCTGCACGCCCTGCACATCGAGCTCGGCGCGCGCATGGTGCCCTTCGCCGGCTACGACATGCCGGTGCAATACCCACTGGGCGTGATGAAAGAACACCTGCACACCCGTGATCAGGCCGGGCTGTTCGACGTGTCCCACATGGGCCAGATCCGCCTCACCGGCGCCAATGCCGCCAAGGCCCTGGAAACCCTGGTGCCGGTCGACATCATCGACCTGCCCGTGGGCATGCAGCGCTACGCCATGTTCACCAACGAGCAGGGCGGTATTCTCGACGACCTGATGGTGGCCAACCTGGGTAACGACGAGCTGTTCCTGGTGGTCAACGCCGCCTGCAAGGACCAGGACCTGGCGCACCTGCGCGCGCATATCGGCGACCAGTGCAGCATCGAGCCGCTGTTCGAAGAACGCGCTCTGCTGGCCCTGCAAGGCCCGGCGGCAGTGAAAGTGCTGGCACGCCTGGCGCCGGAAGTGACCAGGATGACCTTTATGCAATTCGCCACCCTGCGCCTGCTGGGTGTGGACTGCTATGTCAGCCGTTCGGGCTACACCGGTGAAGACGGTTTTGAAATCTCCGTACCCGCTGCCAACGCCGAGGCTCTGGCGCGCAGCCTGCTGGCCGAAACCGAAGTGCAGCCCATCGGCCTCGGCGCCCGCGACTCGCTGCGCCTGGAAGCCGGCCTGTGCCTGTACGGCCACGACATGAACACCGAGACCACACCGATTGAAGCCAGCCTGTTGTGGGCGATCTCCAAGGCCCGGCGTGCCGACGGCGCCCGTGCCGGCGGCTTCCCCGGTGCCGACCGCATCTTCACCCAACAGCAAACCGGCGTGAGCCGCAAACGCGTGGGCCTGCTGCCCCAGGAACGCACGCCGGTGCGTGAAGGCGCCGAAATAGTCGATGAACATGGCAGCGTGATCGGCACTGTGTGCAGCGGTGGTTTTGGCCCAACCCTGGGCGCTCCGTTGGCCATGGGTTACCTGGACAGCGCATTCACCGCGCTGGACAGCGAAGTGTCTGCGTTAGTGCGTGGGAAAAAAGTGCCACTGCGTGTAAGCAAAATGCCATTTGTTCCACAGCGTTACTATCGTGGCTGATTGACTGTTTCTATAAGTAACGCGGTTGCGTTAACGTGCACTAATCTGTAACGCAACCGCCATAAAACAGTGCATTGACGATAGTCATTGTTTAAACGTTTAACCTATAACAAGTGACCAACTCTATCGAATAAGCCGGATGCATTTTCCTGACCGAAGTGCCATAAAGCCGAGCAAACACTGGGACTTTCCCAGGGCTTGTTTTTTCTCTATTAGTTGGCGTAGAGTTTGCCCACTGTGTTTGCATGGGTCGCTTTGAACCTGGACCTGGGCAGTAGCTAGTTGTGCTACAACCCGTTCGACGTCTCTTACTTTCCTGCAACCCAGCCCAGTACTCTTTCATGTGAAAGGGGCTGTCATTAATTTTTAGCGTCAAGGAAATAAGAAAATGGCTGATCGTCAGAGCGGTACCGTCAAATGGTTTAACGACGAGAAAGGGTTTGGTTTTATCACGCCAGAAAGCGGTCCGGATCTGTTCGTGCATTTCCGCGCTATTCAGGGCAACGGCTTCAAGAGCCTCAAAGAAGGCCAGAAAGTGACGTTCGTTGCTGTGCAAGGCCAGAAAGGCATGCAGGCTGACGAAGTACAAGCAGAAGCCTGATTTTCCTGCGACAAAAAGCCCCTGACATGACATCAGGGGCTTTTTTATGGGCGCTACTGCGTAAACTGCGTGTTTTCTCCAGAGAGCCCTGCCATGTCCAAACCTTTGCTGAGCCCACAGGGCGATTTTCCCGCCGTTGGCCTGGGCCGCCGCCTGGCAGCAATGTTCTATGACTTTCTGCTGTGCACCGCGCTGCTGATCGTCACCGCGTTTATCTACAAACTGGTGTGGATCGCGTTCGTGGGCGAAGCCAAAATGCGCACCCTCACCGAATCCGGCGCGCTGGATGGCGACCCGTTGCTGTCGACGATTCTGCTGTTTGTGCTGTTTGGTTTTTTCGCCAAGTTCTGGACCCATTCGGGCCAGACCCTGGGCATGCAGGTGTGGGGGGTACGTGTGCAGAACGCCGACGGCTCGCGCATCAGCCTGTGGCAGGCGCTCTTACGGTTTGTGGTGTCGATTGCGTCGTGGTTGTGCGTGGGGCTGGGGTTTATCTGGTCGGTGTTTGATAAGCGCAAACGCAGCTGGCATGACATCTATTCGGACACGCAATTGGTGCGGATTCCGAAGCAGAAAAAGTAATTCCTAGCCTAGTGGAGATTAAAAATGTGGGAGGGGGCAAGCCCCCTCCCACATTTGGACTGTATTCACAGCTGGATCAGGCGTTACCGGCCAACTTGAGCCGCGCAGCCTGGGTGAAATCCAGCATCCGCTTGAGCGGCCGCACAGCATGCGGAATCACCGAGGGCTCGACGAAGATCTCGTTGCTGCCCTCACGCAGGCACTGCAGCGTGCGCTCCAGCGTATTCATCGCCATCCACGGGCAATGCGCGCAACTGCGACAGGCCGCGCCGTTACCGGCGGTAGGCGCCTCGACAAAGACCTTGTCCGGGCACAGCTGCTGCATCTTGTAGAAGATGCCGCGGTCGGTGGCGACGATAAAGGTCTTATTCGGCAAACGCTGCGCCGCAGCAATCAACTGGCTGGTGGAGCCCACGGCGTCCGCCAGCTCGATCACCGCCGTCGGCGATTCCGGGTGCACCAGGATCGCGGCGTCCGGGTACAGCGCCTTCATGTCTTCAAGCTGCTTGGACTTGAACTCTTCGTGGACAATGCAGGCACCGTCCCACAGGAGCATGTCGGCACCGGTCTGGCGCTGGATGTAAGTGCCCAGGTGTTTGTCAGGGCCCCAGATAATGGTCTCGCCGTTGTCCATCAGGCTTTCGACGATTTCCAGCGCGCAGCTGGAGGTCACCACCCAATCGGCGCGGGCTTTGACCGCCGCCGAGGTGTTGGCATAAACCACCACAGTGCGCTCGGGATGCTGGTCGCAGAACGCCGAAAACTCCTCTACCGGGCAGCCCAGGTCCAGGGAGCACGTGGCTTCCAGGGTGGGCATGAGGATGCGTTTTTCAGGCGTGAGGATTTTTGCGGTTTCGCCCATGAAACGCACGCCGGCAACCAGTACGGTCTTGGCCGGGTGGGCGGCGCCGAAGCGGGCCATTTCCAGGGAATCGGAAACACAGCCGCCGGTTTCTTCGGCCAAGGCCTGAATCACCGGGTCGCAGTAGAAGTGGGCGACCAGCACCGCATCCTGGGCTTTGAGCTCGGCTGCGATGGCGGCACGCAGGCTCGCCTCTTCATCGGCGCTCAGTGCCTTGGGCTGCTTGGCGTCGAGGTGGGCTTGAACCAGTAGGCGTTCGGAAATTTGCGTCATGTTCGCAAGACCTGCAGGCGCAGTTGCGCGAAAGTCGAGTGTACCACCGGCTCTGGAGCCCTTCGGGCGCCGCCGGACGAAGTGATTGTGTTCATCAAGCACGGTGAAGCTGCGCAAGGCTACAGAATATCGATTGGATGCAAAAGCCCAATCTGGCGGCTGGAGAGCCGGGCAAAAAAAACGGGAAACCCCAGCGCGGGGGTTTCCCGTTTTTTACACCCGCTGTCAGCGTGACAGCGCGGCTGGGTCTTCCTGCAGCAGCACCGAGGCGTGCATGTTGGCCAGGCCGTCCTTCACGGTGGATTCCTCCAGCGCGTCCTTGGACTTCTTGCTTTCCTTGGCCGCGTACTCCAGCAGTACCAGGTAATCGCGCTTGGCCGAGGCTTCCTTGGGCACGAAGGTCTCGTCCACCCGCTTGCCCATCACGTACTTCTGCGTGCGGGTGTTCTGGCTGGCTTCCTGGGAGACCGAGGCGTGGGTCAGCAGGCCATCCTTGTAGGCCAGGTTGGCCGAGCTGCTGGCCTTGTCGTCCACTTGCACGTAGAGATAGTTCTGCGATTCCACATCACGGCCCAAGGCCGGGTTTTTAGCGCCGTTGAGGCTCTTGTGAAAACTCGCCGACAGGCTCGACTGCTGGTCCTGGGTCACGCTGCGGTCCAATGTGCTGTTGCCACCGACGCGGGTCTTTTGCGACACGTTGTAGGCAAAGCCGTCGACCTCGGACGGACGCATCGGGTTGGACGACTCGCCCGCCTGTTTGATCGATGCCTTGAAGTCCGCCAGGCCGGTGAACAAGCCCTGGTCCGTGGAGTTACGGGTCAACGCCTCAGGCACGCTGACGCCCTGTGGGTAATTGCTGTTCATGGCGCTGAAGGCGTCCTTGAACATGGCCATCAGGTCGGGCTTGGCGTTGCCGCGTTCCTGCACCCGGTCAAACTGCGCCAGGTAAGTTTTAAGGGCCTTGGCCTGTTGCTGGGCATTGCCCAGGATCGCGGCGTTTTTCAGGTCGACGGCCAGGTTCAGCTCGCCGCTGGGGCCACTCATGCGGGTGGTGCGGCTCTGGCTGTCGGCATGGTAGGCCAGCGTAAGGTCAGGCCCTTCGAGGGTCTTGAGCTTGGCGTTGAGGTCGACCGAGGCCAAGACCTTGCTGTCGAATTTAGTCAGGTTGCCCAGGTCGAGTTTCGGCGGTACGGCGGTCAGCCCATCCACCGCGGCCTGGAAGGCATTGCCCAACTGGCCGACGGCCTTGAGTTCGTCATCGGTCAGCGCGCCGCCGTCCACTGTGGCCTGTACACCCAGGCCGTCGTTCTGGCTGGACAGGCTGAAGGTCACGGTCTTGCCGCTGGCAGTCTTGATATTCAGGCTGACCAGGTTGTCGGCCTTGCTGTGCAACAGGCTTTGGTCGGTCTTGATCTCGCCGGCGTTTTGCGCGCGGTCGGCGCTGGCGTAGAGCACCGACTGGGAAATGTTCGCGCCGCCCTTGGCGAACTGCTCCACCAGGCTGGCGCCCAGGCCATTAAAGCGGTTGGCCGTGGACGGCGAATTGAAGTTGGTGTTGATTGCCCGGCTGAGTGCGTTCTGGCTGTCACTTTCCCAGGCACGCACGATGTCCTGGCCGGGTAACTGCCCACGGCGCGAATAGGTATCGGAAAGGGTATCGGACACCACATTGCCCAGGCTGACCACCGAAGAGGGTCGGGCAACCGTGACATCGGTGTTGTGCGCGAGGGTAACGGGCGACGTTTCAGCAGGTCGAATGCCAAGTGTAATGGCAGTGCTGATAGGCGAAAGCGTGGTCATGACAATCCCTGTCTTCAAATGAACAACGCCTAACTTACCCAAGGTACATTTGGATTAACAGGGAAAAACCAGCAAAGAGCCATGACGTTAATCTGGCTCTTTGCCGTGCAGCGAAGTTTAAAAGCGGTAAGTCACTGAACCACCAAAGCCGTTGGCACTGTTTTCATACTTGGCGTCGTAGGTAAGGCCTACTTGGGACAGGTTCTGGTGCACCTTGATCGGCTCCTCCTTCAGGTAGGAATACGCCACGTCGAAGGTCAGGTTGTCCACTGGGGTCCAGCCGGCACCCAGGCTGAAAACCGTACGATCCCCGGTAGGAATCCGTACAGACCGGTCGGTGTTGTTGGTAGGTGTCTGGTCCACCGAGAACCCGGTACGCAGCACCAGTTGCTTGTTGACGCGATACGCGGCGCCAATCGCATGGGACCAGGTGTCATGCCAGTGCTGTTGCTCGGTGATCGAACCCAGGCCACCGAACTGGGCGGTGAGGTCCGAGACGCCATCGTTGTTGATGGTGATCTTTTTCAACTGGCTCCAACGGGTGTAAGTGCTACCGAGGTAGAGGGTCCAGTCGTCATTGAGTTGATGGGTGACCGAAAAATCCACCGACGAAGGTGTGGTCACATTCAGGCTGGCGTCATAGCGCTGGTCACCGCCGTCAAACGCATCGGTAATCACGCCGGAAGCGTGGGTCTTGCCGCTGAGGTGGTAGACCACTTGCGAGTGGTAGGTCACGCCAATGCGCGTGCTCTCAAGGGGCTGTACGAGGATACCGGCGTTGAACCCGGTCGCGTTGTCGTCGCCTTTGACCTTGACGCTTTCGCCGCTGCCGCCGCCCAGCGGGACGTTGGAATCCAGCTCGCCATTGATGCGGTTGAAGGTCGGGCCAAAACCCACCGAGATTTTGTCGTTGAACGCGTAGCTGACCGTCGGCTGCACGGTGATGACCTGAACCTTGCTTTTGTTGCCAAAGCCATTGCCCTGGAAGCTGTGCTCGTAGTCGGTCACCAGTCCGAACGGCGCGTATATCCCCAGGCCGAAGGCCCAGTGCTCATCAATCGGCGTGACCAGGTAACCCATCGGCACGGCGATGCCCGGCACCATGTCACCCTTGTCGGTCCCCGGGTTCTCGGCGCCGAACTGCGTGGAGCTGGCATCTTTGATATTGGTTTTGGCATCGAGGTAGGTCGCCCCGAGGCTCACCTCATTCTGCTTGAGCCGGGACATGCCCGCCGGGTTGCCGAACACCGTGCTGGCGTCATCGGCAGAGGACGATCGCCCGGCATAGCCCGTACCCATTGAACTGATGCTTTGTTCATTAAGTGCGAAGCCACCGGCGAACAGCTGTGTGGAGGCCAGTGAAACAGCGAGCGCCAAGGCGCCTTTAAGAGTTTTGTTATTCATTATTAGGACTCGAATTATTGGGCAGCGGTGAGGAAGCTACCAACGTTCGAGGTGGGTGTTTATGAAGAGTTTTTCATCCGGGGATTGTCGGACAATCTTTTGTATTTCAAAGACTTCGATGGTTTTCAAACATCCTTTTCCGACCTTTTGGCCCGATTGTGACCAAAGGGTTTTATCCCGGCTTTGCGTTCATACCGGCGAGGATTGGCAGGAGGCTTGAGGCTGCGCCCTGCCAAAACAAAAAGGCCCCAAGCTGTTAATCAGCCCGGGGCCTTGCGTGTTTGTATTGGGCAAAAAAAAACCCGGAAATCCTCACTTGCGTGGGCCTTCCGGATTTTCTAAACCGCCAAAAATGGTGGGTCGTGTGGGATTCGAACCTACGACCAATTGGTTAAAAGCCAACTGCTCTACCAACTGAGCTAACGACCCGCTGTGTGGTGGCGCGTATAATACTGATTTCTAAGGATTATTCAACACCTTATTTGAAATAAATCAGAAATAACGCGTTGGGTCAGTAATTCCGGCCGCTTGGAAGCCTTCTGCACGCAGTCTGCAGCTGTCGCATTTCCCACAAGCACGGCCGTCATCGTCTGCCTGATAGCAGGAAACAGTCAGCGAATAATCCACGCCAAGTCCTACGCCAGCCTTCACGATGTCGGCTTTGCTGAGATTCTGCAGCGGTGCCAGGATGCGGAAGCCCTGCCCTTCTACACCAGCCTTGGTCGCCAGGTTGGCCATGCGCTCGAACGACTCGACGAACTCCGGGCGGCAGTCCGGGTAGCCGGAATAATCCACTGCATTGACGCCGATAAAAATGTCGCGGGCATTCAGCACTTCTGCCCAGCCGAGAGCCAGGGACAGGAACACGGTGTTGCGCGCCGGCACATAAGTGATCGGGATGCCTTCACTCGGGGCTTCCGGCACATCGATGCTGCTGTCGGTCAGGGCCGAGCCGCCGATACCGTTGAGGTTCAGGCCGATCACCTTGTGTTCGGCGACGCCCATGTCCCGTGCGACGCGGGCAGCGGCGTTCAACTCGGCGCGATGACGTTGGCCGTAGTCGAAACTCATGGTGTAGCAGGTGTAGCCTTCAGCCTGCGCCATCGCTACCACGGTGGCGGAGTCCAGGCCACCGGACAGCAGGATTACGGCGCGTTTCTGGTCAATCGTCTGTTCGGTCATTTCAGCGTCCCGGCTCGTCATTCCAAAGGTATTTATGCAACTGCAACTGCAGGCGTACGGGCAGGTTATCCGCCACCACCCAGTCGGCCAGGTCGCGGGCGTTCAGGTCGTGGTGGCTTGGGGAGTACAGCACCTCGCCCGCGCGACGGTCCAGGCCATATTGAATCAGCTTGGAATTGGCCCAGTCGTAATCATCGCGAGAACAGATGACGAACTTGACCTGGTCGTTGGCCGTCAGCAGGTCCATGTTCTCGTAGCGGTTGCGATGCGCTTCCTTGGAGCCTGGAGTCTTGAGGTCGACCACTCGACTCACGCGCGGGTCTACCGCGGAGATATCCAGGGCGCCACTGGTTTCCAGGGACACCTCGTAACCGGCATCGCACAACTGTTTAAGCAAAGGGATGGCATTGGGCTGCGCGAGGGGCTCGCCGCCCGTCACACAGACGTAGCGCGGCCGGTAACCGGCAACTTGTTCCAGAATGTCTTCGAGGGTGCGCACCGTGCCGCCACTGAAGGCGTAGGCGCTGTCACAGTATTGGCAACGCAAAGGGCAGCCGGTCAGGCGCACAAAGACTGTGGGCAGGCCAGCGGTTCGCGTTTCACCCTGCAACGAGTAAAAAACTTCGGTGATGCGTAATGTGTCTTGCATAGTCGCCACGGGCGTAACAGCTAAACAGGCTGTCCGCCTCCGTCAGGCACTTCAAGCAACCCCGCCAACGCGTAGGCCCCAAGAAGCGTGTTTCATAAAAGGGCGTGGATTCTAACGAAAAAACCCGCGCCAGGCGCGGGTTTCTTCTAAACGGGCTGCATCGCTTACAAGCGCTGCAGATCCCGTTGAGCCAACTGGGCTGCGGAAGTCCCCGGATATTGGGCCACAACCTGCTGCAGAATGCCTTTTACCTTGTCGGTATGACCCAGGCGGCGTTCTACGTCAGCAAGTTTGTACAGCGAGTCAGGCACCTTGGCGTGCTTGGGGTACAGCTGGCTGACCTTGGCAAATGCCTGGCCGGCGCCCTGCAAGTCACCCTTGGCCAGGTTGACCTCACCCAACCAGTACTGGGCATTGCCCGCGTACTGGCTGTTCGGGTATTTGCGCAGGAATGCGGTAAATGCCTGGCTGGCTTTATCGAAATCCTTGGCTTTGATCAGGTCAAAGGCTGCATCGTAATACAGCTTCTCTTTGGCCGGATCACCCGGCTCACTGCTGGCGGCAGGGGCCGCTGCGGCCCCTGCTGCTGCACCACCGACGGCCGCACCAGGCGCGCCACCAGTAGAAGAATTATCAGGAGTTGCGGCAGGTGTAACACCGGCTCCAATGCGTCGATCAAGATCCTGGTATCGCTCCAGGCCTTCTTGCTTCAGCTGGTTCACTTGGTTCTGCAGAACTTCAATGGTGCCTTGTTGCTGCGCCAATTGATCCTGCATGCGTTGCAGCTGGTTGAACAGTTCGCCCTGTGCCGAAGGGGCGGCAGTTGCCGCCCCCCCAGCATAGGCGCCGTTCGTGCCATAACCTGGTGGCGGATAGCTGCTCCCGCTATTGTTATAGCCAGAGTTGCTATCTTCCACAGGAACCGCAGCCCACACCGCAAGCGGTGCGAGGCTGAGAGCCAATACAGTTAGAGCACGACGGCACGTTCGCATGACGAATTACTTACGCAGTTCGACGCGACGGTTTTGAGCCCAGGACTGCTCGTCGTGGCCAGTAGCAACTGGACGCTCTTTACCGTAGGAAACCAGTTCCAGTTGGCCTGGAGCAACACCTTGCAGTACCAGGTAGCGCTGAACGGCTTTCGCACGACGCTCGCCCAGTGCCATGTTGTACTCACGAGTACCACGTTCGTCAGTGTTACCTTCCAGAACAACGCGAGCGCCGTTAGCTTTCAGGTCCTTCGCGTGAACGTCCAGAGCGCGCATGGCTTCTGGCTTCAGGTCCGAACTGTCGTATTCGAAGTAGAAAGTGGTGATAGCGCGCAGAGCAGCTTCTTCGCTCAGGGAGCCGTCAACTGCACCAGTGTTAGCGCCGTAACCAGCGTTTGGATCAACAGCTGCGCCTTCACCGGCATTGTCGCCGCCTTTAGACGAGCAACCAACGGCTACGGACAGAGCCAGAGCCAGAGCAGCAAACTTACCAAACTTCAGCATTTCCATCGTGAAACTCCTAATGAACCCCAGTGTGTTAAGTACTTCTTTTTGTAGCGCCGCGTCAGTTCAGGTAAGGGGACCAGGACGGTTCTCTGACTTCGCCTTGAGCGGTAGGAAGCGGGAGCCTTACGCGTCCATTAATGGACACGAGCATCAAGACTCCCCGGCCCTGCTGGCGGGTGGCGTAGATTACCATGGTGCCGTTGGGCGCAACAGTAGCTGACTCATCAAGGTTGGTATCTGTGAGGATTTTTACCGTTCCACGCTGCAAATCCTGGGCCGCAACCCGGAAATTAGTGAAACCATCCTGACGGTGAATCATCACCAACGTCTTTTCATCAGCCGAAAGCTTCGGATTTGCGTTGTAGTTACCGATAAAGGTCACTCGTTCCGCGCCGCCGCCGTTTACGTTTGCCTTGTAGACCTGTGGCTTGCCGCCACGGTCGGAGGTGAAGTAGATGGTCGAACCATCCTTACCCCAGAACGGTTCGGTGTTGATGCCCGGGCCGCTGGTTACGCGAGAGATCTGGCGCGAAGCCATGTTCATCACGTAGATATCCGGGTTGCCGTCCTTGGACAGCACGAACGCCAGGCGCGAACCATCCGGCGACCAGGCCGGTGCACCGTTGAGGCCTTCGAAGTTGGTGATCTGCTCACGACGGCCAGTATCGATGTGCTGTACGAAGATGCGCGGACGACGCTGCTCGAAAGACACGTAGGCAATACGCTTGCCGTCCGGCGCGAAGCGCGGCGACAGGATTGGCTCACGGGATTGCAGCAGGGTCACGGCGCGAGCACCGTCGTAGTCCGAGCGCTGCAAAGTGTAACGAGTGTTGTCTACGGAGAAACGCTCAGCCGTTACGTACAGCAGGCGAGTCGAGAACGCACCCTTGATACCGGTGAGCTTTTCAAACGACTGGTCCGAGATGTAGTGGGCCATGTCGCGCAGTTGCTCGGCAGTGCCCGATACGCTGCCGGTCAGAACCTGCTGCTCGGTGGCCACGTTGAACAACGTGTACTGGATCTGCAGGCGACCGCCGGCCGGCGTGATATTGCCGACCATCAGGTACTGGGCGCCAACGGCTTTCCAGTCGCGGAACACAACTTCGCTGGCCTGGTTTGGCTGGCTGATCATGTTGCCTTTCGGAATCGGCGCGTAGTAACCGGAGTTGCGCAGGTCATCGCTGACGATCTGGGCCATGTCGTCCGGCAGCACGCTACCGCCCTGCCAGCCGAACGGTACTACCGCAATCGGGGTGGCCCGATCGCTACCGCTGGTGACCAGGATGTTCTTTTCATCTGCCGCCGCTATCCCTGCCATACAGCAAATAACGACAAGCATTCCTCGAAGAAGGTTTCTCACAAGGCTAGATCCTCAGGTGTGAATGTCATCTTGAATGAACGATAGGGAGCGAAGTCGCTTGGTTTCATTCCCTGCATCTCGGTCAACCGGCCAATGTTCTTGACCGCTGCAACCGCTGAACTGTCAAACGAAGCATCGCCACTGCCCTTGGCCACGCTGACCGAAGTCACCGTGCCGTCCGGCAACATGCCGATCTGCAATACGACTGTCATGCCTTTGCGTGCCGAAGGTGGACGTGTCCAGCCTTCTGCTGCCCGTGCCCGAATCAGGTCGTCGAAACTGCCCGCGACTTCATCACCACGCTCATCGGCCAAGGCTTGCTGACGCTGCGGCGTGTCGGAAAGCAAATCTGCCAAGGCCTGGGCCTTTTTCTCTTCGGCGGATTTACGCGCTGCTTCCTGGGCCTTTTTCTTGGTGGCGTCGGCGGCAGCTTTCTTCTTCGCGTCGTCGGCGATTTTCTTCTTCGCCTCGTCTGCTTCAGCTTTTTTCTTGGCGTCTTCGGCGGCTTTCTTCTTCGCGTCTTCGACTATCTTTTTCTTGGCGTCTTCAGCGGCCTGTTTCTTGGCCTCTTCTTCGGCAGCTTTTTTGGCTTCTTCTTCAGACTTCTTCTTGGCTATATCAGCCAATTGTTTCTCTTCGGCTTTTTTGGCTTCGGCAGCTTTGTCGGCTTTCTTGGCTTCATCAGCCTTTTTCGCCTCGTCAGCTTTCTTGGCTTCGTCAGCCTTTTTCGATTCCTCGGCCTTTTGAGCCGCCTCTTCTTTCTTTTGTTCCGCAGCAGCCTTCACCGCTTCCTGCTCGACCTTCTTCTGTTCCATCTGCTCGACTTCAGTCTGGCGCGCAGCCGACTTCTGGGCCTCACCCGCAATCTTCTGATTGGTCTGGGTGGTGGCCTGGCTTTTCGATTTCAGCTGATACAGGGTCGCCTGCACGATCGGCTTGGCTGGCGGCAGGTCCGGGGTCATGGCAAAGCTGACGAACAGCATGCCAAATACCAGGACGTGCAGGGCAATTGCCCAGACGCTAGGCCAGAAGAAGCTTTCCGAGGCGGACGGCTCTCGCTGTTGCTGCATCAGGGCGCCTCGGTAATCAAGCCAACGTTACCGACGCCGGCCTTCTGCAGCCCGCCCATGGCACCCATGACGGAGCCGTAGTCGACGACTTTGTCGCCGCGAATGAACACCTGGGTGTGCTTGCCGCCTTCGTTGCCGGACCGGATGATCTTGGTCACGGCGTCGGTCATCTGCGGCAAGGTCATGGCCTTGTCTTGCTGTTTCTGAGTGTCGACTTCGCTGCCAAGGTTCCAGTAATAGGTCTTGTCAGCCTTGATCGAAATGGTCAGGACCTGCGTATTGTTGTCTTGCGGCAAGGCTTCACTGGAAACCTTGGGCAGATCAACCTTCACGCCCTGGTTGAGCATCGGCGCGGTCACCATGAAGATGACCAGCAGCACCAACATCACGTCGATGTAGGGCACTACGTTCATCTCGGCGACCGGCTTGCGCTTTTTGCGAGCTCGAGCGATTAAAGCCATTGGGAATTACCTGCTTATTCTTCGCTGGTGTGCACTTTACGGTGCAGGATCGCCTGGAATTCATCGGCGAAGGTGTAGTAACGGCCGATCAGCGTTTCGCTGGTTGCAGCAAAACGGTTGTAGGCGATTACTGCGGGGATAGCGGCAAACAGGCCGATCGCGGTGGCGATCAGGGCTTCGGCGATACCCGGGGCCACGGTGGCCAGGGTCGCTTGCTGCGCCTGAGCCAGGCCACGGAAGGAGTTCATGATCCCCCACACGGTACCGAACAGGCCGATGTACGGGCTGACCGAACCTACGGTGGCGAGGAACGGCAGGCTCTGCTCCAGTTTCTCTTCTTCGCGGGAGATGGCGACGCGCATGGCACGGGCCACGCCTTCCATCACCGCTTCCGGGTCAACGCCCGGCTGCTGGCGCAGGCGGGAGAATTCCTTGAAGCCGGCGCGGAAGATCTGCTCTACGCCCGAATCCGGGTCCGGGTTGCTGCCGGCCTGACGGTACAGCTTGGACAGGTCGATACCCGACCAGAAGCGCTCTTCAAAGCTCTCCAGGGCACGTCGACCGGCACGCAGCAGGTTGCTGCGCTGAAAAATCATGACCCAAGAGGTAACCGATGCGGCTACCAGGGTCAGCATGACCAGTTGAACCACAACACTGGCATTGCTGACCAGGCTCCACATGGAGGAATGGTCGACGACGGTAGGTTCCACGCTAAATCTCCTGCTTTGATTGTTTACCCGCGCCGCTTACGTCGGCAAAGGCCGCGCGTAGAGCTTCGGGAATGGCCCGGGGTTTCAAACTATTGGTGCGCACACAGGCCACCAGGAACTGCCCCTCACAGAGCAGCGTTGCATCCGTTGCCCGCCTGACCTGCTGCTTGAAACGCAGGCTGACACGGTTCAATTCGATTACTTCAGCGCTGACCAGCAGCTCGTCGTCCAATCGCGCCGGCGCGTGATACCGCGCCTCGCTGGAATGCACGACAAACAACAGGTCCTCCCCTGCCAACTCGGATTGGGCAAAGCCCAGCTCCCGTAGCCGCTCGGTTCGAGCCCGCTCCATGAACTTGAGGTAATTGACGTAATACACGATGCCGCCCGCATCGGTGTCTTCGTAATAAACGCGACAGCGATGTGCGAACGACGGATCCCCATTTTGCGCGCGCATACTCTAGTGCTTACTCCTCAGGTTGCCAATCGGGCTGGGCAACTGTTTTTTCATTCAATGAAACATTTCATCTGACTGAATGACGACGCCAGCCACTAGGACAGCACAAACCTCGAATAAATCGACTTGCGTGGTGCTTTTAATCGTCCACTGCATCGAGGAATTCGTCTACCACAGGCATCTCCCCCAATCGTGACGGAATGTTTAACCCGAAGTGCAAGTAGGCATGGCGCGTCACCACCCGCCCCCTTGGCGTACGCATGATGTAGCCCTGCTGGATCAGGTACGGCTCCAGTACATCCTCAATGGTATGGCGCTCCTCGCTGATGGCCGCCGCCAGGCTGTCGACGCCCACCGGGCCGCCGTCAAACTTCTCGATCATGGTCAACAGGAGTCGCCGGTCCTGGTGATCGAAGCCGTGCTCGTCGACATCCAGCAGGTTCAGCGCCAGGTCGGCCACGGCCTTGGTGATATGCCCCTTGGCCCGCACTTCGGCAAAGTCGCGCACGCGGCGCAGCAGACGGTTGGCGATTCGTGGCGTGCCACGCGCCCGACGGGCGATTTCAAACGCGCCTTCAGGGTCCAAGGGCAAGCCAAGAATGCTCGCCGAACGGCTGACGATGGTCGCAAGGTCAGCGGTGCTATAGAACTCTAGACGTTGAACAATGCCGAAACGGTCTCGCAGCGGGTTGGTCAACATGCCCGCGCGGGTTGTCGCGCCGACCAGGGTAAAAGGCGGCAGGTCGAGTTTGATCGAGCGGGCCGCCGGGCCTTCGCCGATCATGATGTCGAGCTGGAAGTCTTCCATGGCCGGGTACAGCACTTCCTCGACGATCGGCGACAGCCGGTGGATCTCGTCGATGAACAGTACGTCATGGGGCTCAAGATTGGTCAACAGCGCTGCCAGGTCGCCCGGCCGCTCCAGCACCGGGCCGGAGGTGGACTTGATCGACACGCCCATTTCCTGGGCAATGATATTGGCCAGCGTGGTTTTACCCAGTCCCGGCGGGCCAAAGATCAGCGTGTGATCCAGCGATTCGTTGCGCCCGCGCGCAGCCTGGATAAACAGCTCCATCTGCTCGCGCACGGTGGGCTGGCCGATGTATTCGGCCAGGCTCAGGGGGCGGATGGCGCGGTCCTGGACTTCTTCACGGTCGCGCGGGCCGGTGGCCGCGATCAGACGATCTGCTTCAATCACTTAAATCATTCCCTTCAGGGCTCGGCGGATCATGTCTTCGCTGCTCAGGTTCTTGTCCTTGATGGCCGATACCGCCTTGCTGGCTTCCTGCGGCTTGTAGCCCAGGGAAATCAGCGCGCTGACCGCATCGCTTTCGGCGCTGGCGACCTGGCCCGCCGGCATATCCGGCTGGTTCGGTACCAGGGCAAACATGCTCGGTACGACTTCCCAGGCCTTGAATCGGTCCTTGAGTTCGACCAACAGGCGCTCGGCGGTTTTCTTGCCCACGCCAGGTACCTTGGTCAACGCCGAGGTGTCCTGGGCCGAAACCGCACGTACCAGCTCATCCACTTCCAGGCTCGACATCAACGCCAGCGCAAGCTTGGGGCCCACGCCGTTGAGGCGAATCAGCTCGCGGAAGAAGTCGCGGTCACGCTTGCCGATGAAACCATAGAGCAATTGCGCGTCTTCGCGCACCACCAAGTGTGTGTGCAAGGTTATCGGCTCGCCGACCGACGGTAGGCGGTACAGGGTGGTCATGGGCACTTCCAGCTCATACCCCAGCCCGTTTACATCCAGAATCAGGTGCGGCGGCTGTTTCTCAGCCAGGGTGCCGCGCAAGCGTCCAATCACGATTCAGATCCTTAAAGCTTGAGGTCAGAACATGGCCCGACCGGAAATAACGATTGCGCTGATGCTATCAGAGACGCAGGCGCCCGCCACGACTGCGTGCCGTGCCAAGACCATGGGGCAGCAAGCTGGAACGCGTGTGCGCGTGGCAAATCGCGATAGCCAGGGCGTCGGAGGCGTCGATCTGCGGCTTGGAGGTGAGCTTGAGCATGTGCATGACCATCATCTGCACCTGCTCTTTATTCGCCGCACCGGTGCCGACCACGGCCTGCTTGACCTGGGTGGCGGTGTATTCGGCGATTTCCATGCCCTCCTCCGCGCCGGCCACAATGGCGGCGCCCCGCGCCTGGCCGAGTTTGAGCGCCGAGTCCGCGTTTTTGGCCATAAAGACTTTTTCGATGCCCATGGTTACCGGGCCATAGGTCTGGATCACTTCACGCACGCCGCGATAGACAATCTGCAGGCGCTCGGCCAACTCGCCCGCGCCGGTGCGGATGCAACCCGAGGCGACGTAGATGCAGCCGCGCGGGGTCTGTTGCACCACGCCAAAACCGGTGATGCGCGAACCGGGGTCGATACCTAGGATTAAAGTCATAACGCCTGCGGGTTGGGTAAAAACAATTTCTGACACACCGTCGTTTCAATGTGGGAGGGGGCTTGCCCCCGATAGCGGTGGTTCAGTCGATTTATAAGTAACTGACACACCGCCATCGGGGGCAAGCCCCCTCCCACATTTGGATCTACATCGTCCTTTAGCCTAGCTGTTCAGCCACGGATTCGGGGATGTCGGCGTTGGAGTACACGTTCTGCACATCATCCAGGTCTTCAAGCATATCCAGCATCTTCAGCACTTTCTGTGCGCCGTCCAGGTCCAGCTCGGCACTGGTGGTCGGCAGCATCACGATTTCCGCGTCGGTGCCTTTGAAACCAGCCGCTTCCAGCGCGTTACGCACGGCATAGAAACCGGCGAAGGAGGTGAACACGTCGATGGAGCCGTCTTCGTTGGTCACCACGTCGTCGGCATCCGCCTCCATCGCCGCTTCCATCAGCGCGTCTTCGTCCACGCCCGGTGCGAAGGTGATTTGCCCCTTGCGCTCAAACAGGTAGGCCACCGAACCGTCGGTGCCGAGGTTGCCGCCACATTTGCTGAATGCATGGCGCACGGCCGCCGCGGTGCGGTTGCGGTTGTCGGTCATGCACTCGACCATCACCGCCACGCCGCCCGGGCCGTAGCCTTCGTAGGTCAGCTCAACCATGTCGTCGGTGTCGGCAGCGCCGGCACCACGGGCCACGGCGCGGTCGATGATGTCGCGGCTCATGTTCGCGCCGAGGGCCTTGTCCAGCGCCAGGCGCAGGCGCGGGTTGGAGCCCGGGTCACCGCCGCCCTGACGGGCAGCGACGGTCAGTTCGCGGATCCACTTGGTGAAGATCTTGCCTTTCTTGGCATCCTGACGCTCTTTGCGGTGCTTGATGTTCGCCCACTTGGAATGGCCAGCCATAACACAACTCCGAAATTCTCTAGAAACCTTATCAATCCTGCCCCAGGCAGGAATTCCCTCTTTTAAACGCAAAGGCGCATCCGAAGATGCGCCTTTTTGACTGCGTACAACTTTATTGCGCTTTCACGCCGCAGCCTTACTCAGCCTTTGGCGTCTCGCGCAGACGGATGTGCAGCTCGCGCAGCGCCTTGGCATCCACCACGCCCGGAGCCTGGGTCATGACGTCCGCAGCACTCTGGGTTTTCGGGAAGGCGATCACTTCACGGATCGACTGGGCGCCGGTCATCAGCATCACCAGGCGGTCGAGGCCGAAGGCCAGGCCACCGTGCGGCGGTGCGCCGTATTTCAGGGCGTCGAGCAGGAAGCCGAATTTCTCTTCCTGTTCCGCTTCGTTGATGCCCAACAGGCGGAACACCGCTTGTTGCATCTCTTTGCGGTGGATACGGATCGAACCGCCACCCAGCTCGGTACCGTTGAGCACCATGTCGTACGCGCGGGACAGCGCGCCAGCCGGGTTGGCTTCCAGCTCGGCAGGCGAGCACTTCGGCGCGGTGAACGGGTGGTGCAAGGCACTGAAGCTGCCGTCGTCGTTCTCTTCGAACATCGGGAAGTCGACCACCCACATCGGTGCCCACTTGCAGGTCAGCAGGTCGAGGTCGTGGCCAAGCTTGATGCGCAGTGCGCCCAGGGCTTCGCTGACGATCTTGGCCTTGTCGGCGCCGAAGAACACGATGTCGCCATCGACTGCACCGACGCGATCGAGGATCGCGTTGAGGTTCTCCAACGGGATGTTTTTAACGATCGGCGATTGCAGGCCGTCCACACCGTTGGCGCGCTCGTTGACCTTGATGTACGCCAGGCCCTTGGCACCGTAGATGCCGACGAACTTGGTGTAATCGTCGATCTGCTTGCGCGGCATGCTCGCGCCGCCAGGCACGCGCAGGGCGGCGATGCGGCATTTCGGGTCGTTGGCCGGGCCGCTGAACACCTTGAAGTCGACTTCCTTGAGCTGGTCGGCCACGTCCACCAGTTCCAGCGGGTTACGCAGGTCTGGCTTGTCGGAACCGTAGCGGCGCATGGCTTCTTCGAAGGTCATGTGCGGGAATTCGCCGAATTCCAGATCCAGCACTTCCTTGAACAGGTTGCGGATCATTTGTTCGGTGAGGCCCATGATCTCTTTTTCATCGAGGAAGCTGGTC
The DNA here is from genome assembly GCF_979253585.1 of Pseudomonas sp. AC463. Taxonomy (NCBI): domain Bacteria; kingdom Pseudomonadati; phylum Pseudomonadota; class Gammaproteobacteria; order Pseudomonadales; family Pseudomonadaceae; genus Pseudomonas; species Pseudomonas sp. AC463. The sequence goes on from NZ_CEEDDZ010000009.1 coordinate 83,130, forward strand.
TCGATGTCGATCTGGGTGAATTCCGGCTGGCGGTCGGCGCGCAGGTCTTCGTCACGGAAGCACTTGGCGATCTGGTAGTAACGGTCGAAGCCGGCCACCATCAGCAGTTGCTTGAACAGCTGCGGCGATTGCGGCAGCGCGAAGAAGGAACCGGCGTGGGTACGGCTAGGCACCAGGTAGTCACGCGCGCCTTCCGGGGTGGCCCGGGTCAGGATCGGCGTTTCAACGTCGAGGAAGCCGTTCTCGTCGAGGAAGCGGCGGATGCTGGTGGTCATGCGCGAACGCAGACGCAGCTTCTCGGCCATTTCCGGACGACGCAGATCCAGGAAGCGGTAGCGCAGGCGGGTTTCTTCGCCCACGTCGGAGTATTCGTTGAGTGGGAACGGCGGGGTTTCCGACTCGTTCAGCACTTCCAGCTCGTAGCCCAGCACTTCGATGGCACCGGACGCCATGTTCGCGTTCACGGCACCGGCCGGACGCAGGCGAACCTTGCCGGTGATTTTCACGACGTACTCGCTGCGCACGCGGTCAGCGGCGGCGAAGCTGTCGGCGCGGTCCGGGTCGAATACCACCTGGGCCAGACCATCACGATCACGGATATCGAGGAAGATCACCCCGCCGTGGTCGCGGCGACGGTGAACCCATCCGCAAAGGGTGATTTCCTGACCATCCAGGGTCTCGTTCAGTTGGCCGCAATAGTGGCTGCGCATCATGGTAGTGGTTTCACTTCTCGTAATTCGAAATTCGGTGGAGGCCCGCCTCGTCACCGTACAGTTAAGCAGGGGACGGATAATGCAGGAGCCTGCGCATGGGTTTCAACTCAGTCTGCTTTGTCGCCGCCCGCCAGGTTCTTCTTGGAGCCGGTCTTGAAATCGGTCTCGTACCAGCCGCTACCGCTCAGACGGAAGCCCGGCATGGACAACATCTTCTTCAGTTCAGGCGCCTGGCAAGCAGGGCAATCGACCAGCGGCTCGGCGCTGATCTTCTGAATGGCTTCCAACTGATGACCACAGGAAGCACATTGATAGTCGTACATGGGCATGGAGATGTCTCGGCGATCAGGTTACTGCGCCACGCGCATGCGCAGCAAAGCGCGGGATTATATCTGGTAAATCGAGCCAGCGCAGCCGGCATTCTGCCCGCAGCCTTGCCCACCTCGACGGCAGGCAGGCCCCGGCGCCAGCCGATTACCCAGGGTTCGGCGCGCTAACCCGACCTTTTAACAGGTGAACCACACACACCACCCTGACCAGCCCACTGAAGTTCTTCACACCGCCATGGCGCAAGTGTACTTCCCGATCGACATAGGACAGCAACGCACTGACCGAACAGGCATTGATCCTGGCGATTTCCGTGAGGATATTCCAATAGATCTGCTCCAGCCGCAGGCACGTGGAAAACCCGTTGAGCCTTACCGACCGGGACAATGGCTTGGCCAGCCCCATATCGAACCCCTTGGCAAAGGGATCGATTTTTATCTTATGAAAACCACCGGTTTCCATCACGCCATTACCGACTCCACATGACATACACCTGACACTCCATTGCCAAACAGCCGCCCATGGGATCTCCCATTGGGCAATAGCCCTATAAAACAGCAGGCGCAGGCAGGCGGCCAGAAGACGGGACGTATAAAGGCGTAGGACAACGCCAGGAAATGCGCGGAAACAAGCGAGTGGCGCCAGGGCGGCGCCACTCAGGAGCGATGCTTACTGATTTTCGAGCAGGGAACGCAGCATCCACGCGGTTTTCTCGTGCACTTGCATACGCTGGGTCAGCAAGTCAGCCGTCGGCTCATCGCTGACCTTGTCGAGCAAGGGGAAGATGCCGCGCGCGGTGCGAGTCACCGCTTCCTGGCCGGCCACCAGTTGCTTGATCATCTCTTCAGCGCTGGGCACACCTTCTTCTTCCTTGATGGAAGAAAGCCGGGCGTAGATCGAATACGCACCCGGTGCCGGGAAGCCCAGGGCGCGGATACGCTCGGCAATGGAGTCCACCGCCAGGGCCAGTTCGTTGTACTGCTCTTCGAACATCAAGTGCAACGTACGGAACATCGGGCCCGTGACGTTCCAATGGAAGTTGTGGGTCTTCAGGTACAGCACATAGGTATCGGAAAGCAGCCGCGAAAGCCCGTCGACAATGGATTTGCGATCTTCTTCACTGATACCGATATCGATAGCCATGTTTATCCCCTTCAATTGACATGCATTCATTGACCAGGTGCAGGACCACTCTAGCAAGCCTGCGGGTGAGGTGCAGCCCGGCACACCCAGATGATGTGCGGCAAATTGCCCCTATGGCGCCAGTTCGAGGGAGTGCTGCGCAGTCCAACGCGGCAAGCCCGCTCGCCACAGAAAACCCGGCACCTGTCTAGGACAAGCGTTTGCTGCAGAAATGCCCTAGGCCTTGCAACACGTGGAAATGCTTGATTTGAGTAGGCACAGCCTTTGCTGTTAAATAGGCGGCGTGCCACTGCCGTTCATTTTCGCGGCCAGCGGCATAGGCTGATACCCCGCGCACGTGCCCAACGCCTCCCATTGTTCAGAAGCGAACCGTGCCAGTCAGCTCTTCCTCGTGATCCGTCTTAACGTGAGTTAATCAAAATGTTGAAAATCGTCCACCTGCTAACGGGCGTTGCAGCTTTGCTGCTGTCCTTTATACCGAGCTTGCAACAGGGAAGCCCTCCCTACCTGGAACAACACGACGCTCTGTACCTGGCCTTGTTCGGCCTTCTTAACCTGACGCTGGCACCGGTGATCCCTTACTGGAACAAAGGCACGCGTCATCAACTGCAAAACCTGGTCAGCGCGCTGCTGGTACTGACCGTTGTCGTTCAAACCCTCACCCTCCTGGCACCAATGCCTGAAGTGGGCGGCCACCCGGCCATCCTGCTCAGCCTGGTGATTGCTGTGGTCGCCATCGTTCTTCACCTGGCCATCAGCTTCTACCGTTCGTCCCCCTCGGCCGCGTCGCAAAACTACGACATGACCAACCGGGATACCGGTACCGTCAAGTGGTTCAACACGTCCAAAGGCTTCGGCTTTATTTCCCGCGATTCGGGCGACGATATCTTCGTCCACTTCCGGGCCATTCGCGGCGAAGGCCATCGCGTCCTGGTGGAAGGCCAGCGCGTGGAGTTCTCCGTGATGAATCGCGACAAAGGCCTGCAGGCCGAAGACGTGATTGCTGCCCTGCCGCGTCGCTGATTCCAGCCTTCGCAGCATAAAAAAACCGCGATCCAGCCTGGCTGGTTCGCGGTTTTTTATTGCCTGCCGTTAACCGTCAATAGTGAGGCGGCGGCGCTTCTTCTTCGGACGTTTCGAACTGGCCGCCCATTTCTTCCTGGCGCTTGAGCAACGCGGTCATCTGCAATTGCAGGCGTTCGACGGCGCGCTGCTGGGCCACCAGGATGTCATTGAGGGTCTCGATGGTGTCGTCCTGGAAGGCCAGGCGGCTTTCGAGGTCCGTCACGCGGTCTTGCAAATCCATGGTTCAGTCCTGCGCAAAGATAAAGTCGGCAGGCAGCAACTCACGCATGCGCGCGCGAATAGCCGCTACCTGTGGTTCGGTGTACGGCTGTGCCGGCTGCTTGCCCCACACCGGCGCCGGCCAGGCGGCGTCATCGCGTTTGCGCACGATCACATGCACGTGCAACTGGCTAACCACGTTGCCCAGCGCGCCAATGTTCATCTTGTCGGCCGCCAAGCCTTCGTTCAGCAACTGCGCCAGGCTGGTCGTCTCTTGCCACAACCGCTGCTGATCGGCGACATCCAGCTGAAACACTTCGCTGATAGCGTTTATACGCGGCACCAGGATGAACCAGGGGTAGTTCGAGTCGTTGGACAGCAGCAGGCGGCTCAGCGGGAAGTCCCCGATGACCAGTGTGTCTTGTTGCAGGCGTTGATCTAAGGCGAACACCGCGGGCACTCCGTTCGGCAGGTCAGGTTCAGGCGCCCAGCATACCTTCGAATGCGCCCGGCTTCACGGCGAATCCCGGGCATTGCAGCAAGAGCCGACGAAAAAATACGCACTCTTTAGAGGCAAGCGAATATCTGGGCTACGCTAAGTCGGGCCTCAACGGGATGCACCAAAATGACTCAGCCGTGCCTCAAAGGGATCCGCCGTTTACCCACTCATAAGGGTGAACCGGTAACGTTTTGCTCGAAAGCAGGTTTTTTGTACCTGCGAACAGGAGTAGCACCTGAGGGTCAAGGCCAAACCAAACGACGTAAAAAGCCCGTGCTTATGCGGTTTTCACACGCCATAAACACTTTTCACGAAAAAATGACATTCGGTTACCGAGTTGGGCGCGCTTGTTGCATTACCCCCTGTATCGTCGGCAACGGCACTCATTGGGAAGCGGGTGTTACGCGATAAAAAACAGTAGCGTTTCAATACGGCCCCTGGATCGATTCAAACTTTTACACGGGTTTGAAAACTGTATTGAAGTTGTCAGCCCGGTCGCACTCGGGCTGTGAATTTGCGACATGGACCTAGCAATTTACGACAGCCTCGTAAAGAAGCTGAAAGGAAAGTTTGGCAAGTATCGTCAATAGGGTCTGCGTGATATAACTTTGCGCCGACACAAAAAAGAAAGAGCCGCCCAGATAAAAATACAGGTGGGACGGCAGTACTCTTCTAAAAACCAAAGGAGCAAATCACGATGCGCGTGATGAAGTGGAGCATGATCGCCCTGGCTGTTTCAGCAGGCACTACGCAGTTCGCAATGGCGTCCGCCCAGGACGACTCCAAGGGCTTTGTTGAAGACAGCACTTTCGGCATCAATACACGTGCGCTGTACTTCAGCCGTGATTTCCGCAACGAGCCGGGCGGTGATGGCTACACCATCATCAACGGCAAGCGACAAAGCCGTGTAGAAGAGTCCGGCCTGGGCTTCAATGCCCTCTACTCCTCGGGCTTCACCCAAGGCACCATCGGTGTCGGTGTTGACGTAATCGGCCTGTTGGGCGTCAAGCTCGACAGCGGCAAGGGCCGCGCCGGTACCGGTCTGTTCCCAACCGGCTCTGACGGTCGTTCGCAAGACGATTACTCCAAAGGCGGCGGTGCCGTTAAGTTCCGTATCTCCGATACCGTGCTGAAAATCGGTGACCAATACACTACCGCGCCGGTATTCGCTTCCGACGACAGCCGTCTGCTACCAGAGCTGCCACAAGGTATCTCGATCACCAGTAACGAGATCAAGGGCCTGAAACTGGAAGGTGGTCACTTCACTTCCAGCGTCGCGCAAAACCAGACCGACCATAACAGCCTGGGCCTGACCAAGACCGACTTCGTCGGCGGTGTCTACTCCTTCACTCCAGAGTTCACCGGTAGCCTGTACTACGCGAAAACCGAAGATTACTTCCGCAAGTACTACAGCAACCTTAACTGGACTCACGCGCTGAGCGACGATCAGTCTTTCGCACTGGACTTCAACATCTACGACACCAAGAGCGAAGGTGCCGGCCTGCAACGCGCAGAAAAAGACGGTACTACCAAGCTCGACAACCGCGCGTTCAGCTTGCAGGGTGCGTACACCATCGGTGCTCACACCTTCACCCTGGCAGCCCAGAAGGTTACCGGCGACGGCGACTACGGCTACGGTGTAGACGGCGGCGGCTCGGTATTCCTGGCCAACTCCATCGCTCGTTCCGACTTCAACGCCGAAGGCGAGAAGTCCTACCAGGCTCGTTACGATATCAACATGGCGACCTTCGGCATTCCTGGCCTGAGCTTCATGACTCGCTATGTAACCGGTAGCGGCGCCAACACTGGTACCACTAACAACGGTAAAGAGTGGGAACGCGACATCGAAGCCAAGTACGTCGTACAAAGCGGCCCAGCGAAAGACCTGAGCCTGCGTCTGCGTCAAGCGACCTACCGCTCCAGCGATCAGGTGTACTACAACTCGCCATCGATCGACGAACTGCGTCTGATCGCGCAATACCCGCTGAACATCCTGTAATTGTCGGTTTAATTACAACGATGACTTAAGGCTTCAGCCTTAAACTAAAAAAGCCGCTCCCCTGTTTTGCAGAGGAGCGGCTTTTTTATTGCAGTTTTATTTCAGCAGGCAGATAACTAGCAAGCTAACTAACAACTTTAAGCTGACACGTTTAACCTGACCTTTCAGCCAAGTTAAACGATTACTTCGCTGCTGTTTCCTGCATCACTCGAATCACACGCTGCGGAAACGGAATATCAATCCCCGCCGCCTTTAAACGATCACGTGCAAGTTCGTTCAACATAAACACCACATCCCAATAATCCGCGGTCTTGGTCCAGCAACGCAGCGAAACGGTGATCGAGCTATCACCCAAGGTCGACACCACGGCCACCGCAGCCGGATCAGCCAATACACGCGGATCTTTTGCCAGCTCCAGCAGCACCTCACGGGCTTTCTGCAGGTCGGCCTCATAGTCCACACCCACATCAAACACCACCTTGCGGGTCGGCTGACGGTTGGTGTTGGTGATCAGCCCGTTGGACAGGCTGCCGTTGGGGATGATCACGGTCTTGTTATCGCCGGTGCGCAACACGGTGTGGAAAATCTGGATGCTGTCGACGGTACCGGAAGTGCCCTGGGCTTCGATCCAGTCACCAATGCGGAACGGGCGGAACAACAGAATCAGCACGCCACCGGCGAAGTTCGCCAGGCTGCCCTGCAATGCCAGGCCGATGGCCAGGGTGGCGGCACCAATCGCGGCCACGAACGAGGTGGTTGCCACGCCGATCATCGAGGCGACGTTGACCACCAGCATGACTTTGAGCGCAATGTTCGCCAGGCTGGTGATGAAGTGTTGCAGCGCCAGGTCAGCATTACGCAGGGCCAGCAAACGCCCTACCCGGCTGGTCAACACGTTGATCAGCCACCAGCCGATGGCCAGGGTGAGCACCGCCAGCAAAAACCGGCTGCCGTACTCCATGATCATCGGGATCCACGACTCGGAGGTCTTGATCAGGTGATCCACTTCAGCATTCAAATCCATCTATCTTCTCCTGGTTACCGGATGCTCGGCGTATTGGGTTGCCCATAAATGCAATTGAGCCCCGTAGGGCTCAATTGCAGGCGCAGGTTCTGGGGCGTGGGACGTCAAAAACGCCACCAGGTTCCCCAGCGGGCCATCAGTCGCGGAAGTTATTGAACTGCAGCGGCATGTCGAACGTCTTGGCGCGCAGGGCCGCGATGGCCTCTTGCAGGTCGTCACGTTTCTTGCCGGTGATACGCACCTGCTCACCCTGGATGGCGGCCTGGACTTTGAGCTTGGCATCCTTGACGTGGGCCACGATCTTCTTCGCCAGCTCCTTGTCGATGCCTTCCTTAAGTACGGCTTCCTGCTTCATCAGCTTGCCGGAGGCGTAGGCATCCTTGATTTCCAGGCACTGGGCGTCGATCTTGCGCTTGACCAGGGCCAGCTTGAGGATCTCGATCATCGCTTCCAGCTGGAAATCGGCTTCAGCGGTCAGGTTGACGGTCAGTTCCTTTTCCTTGAATTCGAAGCTGCCCTTGCCCTTCAGGTCATAGCGACGGTCCAGTTCCTTGACGGCGTTCTCGACGGCGTTGGTGACTTCGTGTTTGTCCAGTTCAGATACCACGTCGAACGAAGGCATGTGATTTCTCCAATATAAGGGGCGGGCTCAGTAGAGATGGAGCGCGCCCGAGCTAAAATGCCGGGGCATTATAGCGGTTCTTTCGTCCTGTTCACTGCGGGCGACCCAACGGAGTAAAAACTGATGTCGACCACCTGGCATATTCTCGGCGCCGGTAGCCTGGGCACTCTGTGGGCCACACGCCTGGCCCGCGCCGGCCTGCCCGTGCGGTTGATCCTGCGCGATGACGCCCGCCTGGCCAGCTATCAAGCCGGCAACGGCCTGACCCTGGTGGAGCACGGTGTCGAACACACCTACCCGGTGATCGGCGAAACACCCCACAGCCCAGAGCCGATTCAGCGCCTGCTGGTAGCGTGCAAGGCCTACGACGCGCAAAGCGCCGTCGCACAACTGCAGCACCGACTGGCACCGGACGCCGAACTGATCCTGCTGCAGAACGGCCTCGGCAGCCAGGACGCCGTAGCCGCGCAACTGCCCCAGGCCCGCTGCATCTTTGCCTCCAGCACCGAAGGTGCATTCCGCGATGGCGACTGGCGCGTGGTATTTGCCGGCCATGGTTACACCTGGCTGGGGGATTCGGGCCACCCTACCCCGCCGCTGTGGCTGGACGACCTGCGGGCCGCCGGTATCCCCCACGAATGGAGCACCACCATTCTTACGCGCCTGTGGCGCAAGCTGGCGCTCAATTGCGCGATCAACCCGCTGACGGTGCTGTACAGCTGCCGCAACGGTGGCCTGCAAGCCCATCACTGTGAGGTCGCGACCTTGTGCGGCGAGCTGACTGAGTTGCTTGAACGCTGCGGCCAGCCTGCCGCCGCCGAGGACCTGCACAGCGAAGTGGAACGGGTGATCCAGGCCACGGCCGCCAACTACTCTTCCATGTATCAGGACGTAGCCAACGCCCGACGTACCGAAATAAGCTACCTGCTGGGTTATGCCTGTCTTGCGGCGGCGCGCCATCAATTGGTGCTGCCACATCTGCAACAGCTGCGAACGCGTCTGGTAGAGCACTTACGCGCACACGGATTGGCCAGCGACTGAGGCACGCGCTACCCTGCCTACCTGTCTATCACCTGGGAAAACTCTGATGCCACTGCGCCAGCGTCTAGAAAATCTACCGGTAGGGCAGAAACTGCTGGCCGCCCTGCTGGTGTTGTTGACCACCGTATTGCTGGTGGCCAACCTGACGTTTATCAGCGCCGCCTACTGGATCTCCCAGGAAAGCATGGCGCCCCAGGCCTTGCAGGCCATCGGCCGCCTGGTGTCCAACCCGGCCCTCGCCGCCGACGCCCTCGAATCCCCGGCCAAGGCCAACGCACTACTCAACGAATTGACCAGCTATTCGCCCCTGCGCGCCGCCGCCCTGTACGACGGCGAAGGCAATCGCCTGGCGCAGATGCAGCACGGTGATCGCCTGCACCTGCCGGACACCTACCGGCATATCGAGGCCTGGCGCGTCACCGAATTTCGCAGCAACCAGGTCATCACCCTGCCCCGCGCCGGCCAGCCGTCCGGGCACCTGTTGCTGGTGGCCAGCAGTGAACTGCCGGTGGCCTTCTATACCGGCACGCTGACGGCCAGCCTGGGCATCCTGATTTTCAGCGTGCTGCTGTGGCTGATCATCGCGCGGCAGATCAAACGCCTGATCACCCGACCCATCCATGAACTGGAAGAACTCTCGCGCCAGGTCACCCGCGAAGAGAACTACGCCCTACGCGCCGGCCGTGGCAACCACGATGAAATCGGCAGCCTGGCCGAAGCGTTCAACACCATGCTCTCGCGCATCGAAGCCCGCGAGCAGCAGCTCAAGCGCGCGCGGGACGATTCCCAGGCCGCTTACGACCAGGCTCAGGGCCTGGCCGAAGAAACCCGTCACACCAACCGCAAGCTGGAACTGGAAGTGCAGGTTCGCAGCAAGATCGAGAAAAAACTCACAGGCTTTCAGAATTATCTGAACAGCATCATCGACTCGATGCCCTCGGCGCTGATCGCCCTGGACGAACAGCTCTACGTCACCCAGTGGAACCAGGAAGCCAGCGCGCTTTCCGGTACGCGCCTGGACGAAGCCCTGAACCAGCCGATCTACCTCGCCTTCCAGCCGCTCAAGCCGTACCTGCCGCAGATCAAGGCCACGGTCGAGCAACACACGGTAGAGCGCATCGAGCGCGTCACCTGGGTCAAGGACGATGAACCCAAGCATTACGCCCTGACCTTCTACCCGCTGACCGGCGGCGCCGGGCGCGGTGTGGTGATCCGTATCGATGACATCACCCAGCGCCTGTCCCTGGAAGAAATGATGGTGCAGTCGGAGAAAATGCTCTCGGTCGGTGGCCTCGCGGCCGGCATGGCCCACGAAATCAATAACCCGCTGGGGGCGATCCTGCACAACGTGCAGAACATTCGCCGCCGGTTGTCTCCCGACCTGCCCAAGAACCTGGAACACGCCGAACAGGCGGGCATCGAGCTGGAAACCGTCAACCGCTACCTCGAAGGACGCGAGGTGCCGCAACTGCTCGACGGCATCCAGCAGGCCGGCGCACGGGCGGCGAAAATCGTCACCCACATGCTCAGCTTCAGCCGCCGCAGCAACCGGCAGATGGCGCCCTGCGACCTGCCAGCACTGATCGACCAGGCCGTGGAAATTGCCGGCAATGATTTCGACCTGGCCATCGGCTTCGACTTCAAGGGCCAGGCGATCATCCGCCAGTTCGACCCGCAACTGGGCCCGGTGCCCGGCACCGCCAACGAGCTGGAACAGGTGCTGCTCAACCTGCTGAAAAACGCGGCCCAGGCCATTCACCTGCGTGAAGACGACAGCGAGCCGGGGCGCATCATCCTGCGCACCCGCCTCAACCCGCCGTGGGCGGAAATCCAGGTGGAAGACAACGGCATCGGCATGAGTGAAAACGTGCGCAAACGCACCTTCGAGCCGTTCTTCACCACCAAGGAAATCGGCCAGGGCACCGGGCTTGGGCTGTCGGTGTCGTACTTCATCATCACCAACAACCACAAGGGCCAGATGGAAGTGCATTCCACCCTCGGCCAGGGCACGTGCTTCACCCTGCGCCTGCCCTTGGCCGGGAGCCAACTGCCCCCTCACGAACTTACCCAACTGGAGCACTGACCATGGGCTTTCGCCTGTCGAAGATTTACACCCGCACCGGTGACCAGGGCGAAACCGGCCTCGGCGACGGCCGCCGTGTGCCCAAGGACCACCCGCGGGTGGAGGCCATTGGCGAGGTCGATACGCTGAACAGCCATTTGGGATTGCTGCTGGCTTATCTTGAAGCGCTCGGTGGGCAGCATCCGGGCTTGCAGGACGTGATCGAGGTATTGACGCCGTGCCAACATCGCCTGTTTGACCTGGGCGGTGAGCTGGCGATGCCGGTGTACAAGGCCTTGAATGCGGCGGAAGTGGATCGACTGGAAGCGGCGATCGATCGCTGGAATGAAGAGGTGGGGCCGCTGGAGAACTTCATCCTGCCCGGCGGCTCAGCGTTGATCGCCCAGGCTCATGTGTGCCGCAGCCTGGCGCGCAGTGCGGAGCGGCGGTGTCAGCAGTTGAATGCGGTCGAGCCGTTGGAAGGGGTGGGGTTGGCGTATATCAATCGGTTGTCGGATTTGCTGTTTGTGGCGGCCAGGGTGATTGCCAAGCGCCAGGGCGTGGCTGAGGTGTTGTGGCAGGCTGCAGCGAAGCCGCACTGAGGTTTTTTGGGTGACCTTCAGGGCCCTATCGGGGGCAAGCCCCCTCCCACACTTGAATGTATTCACAAATCAAAGGTGGGAGGGAGCTTGCCCCCGATAGGGCCAGTCAGGACAACATCAACCCTCAGGCCAGAATGCCCGAATCCCGGCAACACCCTGAGCCCCAGCCTCCCAAGCCCGCTCCCGCTCGGCAGGCCCTAGCCCACCCAACAGAAACACCGGCTTGCTGAACCCACGGATCAACTCCGCGGCCTGCTCCCAACCCAAAGGCTGGGCATCCGGATGCGTCTGAGTCGGTTGCACCGGCGACAGCGTGACAAAATCCACGTCCATCATCTCGGCCAATGCCAATTCTTCCGCGTTGTGGCAGGAAGCCGCCAGCCAGCGGTCCTTCGGCAGTGGCCGACCCTTGCTGGCATATTTGCGCAATTGCGCCGAGGTCATGTGCCAGCCGGCCGCCGGGAAATCTCCCAGCCACTCAAACGGCCCCTTGAGCATCAGTTGGGCTTTACCGGCGCACAGGCCCACAGCGTCCACCGCCAGATCACGGTATTTGGGGTCGTAGCCATTGGGCGCACGCAGTTGCACCAGTTTGATGCCGCCGGCGATAGCCTTCTGAATCCCACGCAACAGCGCCGGGCCTTCCAGTTCACCAGGGGTGATCAGGTACTCGGCCGGCAAACGTGCCGCCGCCACAATCGGCGCGTTGGCCGCCGGGAATTCATAGTTGATCAAATCCCGAGGGGCCACCCACTCCAGCGGTTGACCTTCAACACCGTGGGGCTCACCGGTAAAGGCCGACACTTCCCAGACATCCAGCAACACCTGCTTGTCGGGGTAGTCGTGCTGCACCTTGATCAGCGGCCGCGCCGTGGTGACCTGGATACCCAGTTCTTCCTGCAATTCGCGGGACAAGGCCGCGGCGACCGACTCGTCGGCCTCCACCTTGCCGCCGGGAAACTCCCAGAGGCCGCCCTGATGCTGGGTGTCGGCACGGCGCGCCAGCAGGATCCTGCCATCGACACCGCGGATCACCGCTGCTGCTACGTGCACTCGTTTCACCACGTGTTCCTCTTTGCTGTCAGGTGCGGTATTCCGCATTGATCTTCACGTATTCGTGGGACAGGTCGGTGGTCCAGATGGTTTCGCTGCATTCGCCGCGACCCAACTCGATACGGATGGTGATTTCTTCCTGCTGCATCACCGCCGAGCCCTGGGCTTCGGTGTAGGTTTCGGCGCGGGCGCCACGGCTGGCGATGCACACGTCACCAAGGAACACATCGATCTTGCTCACATCCAGGTCCGGCACGCCGGCACGGCCGACGGCGGCGAGGATACGGCCCCAGTTCGGGTCGGAGGCGAACAGCGCGGTCTTGATCAGCGGCGAATGCGCCACGGTGTAGCCCACGTCCAGGCATTCCTGGTGGTTGCCGCCGCCGTTGACTTCAACGGTAACGAATTTGGTCGCGCCTTCACCGTCACGTACGATGGCCTGGGCCACGTCCATGCACACTTCAAACACCGCCTGCTTCAGCGCGGCGAACAGCGGGCCGCTGGCCTCGGTGACTTCCGGCAGGTTGGCCTGGCCGGTGGCGATCAGCATGCAGCAGTCGTTGGTCGAGGTATCACCATCGATGGTGATGCGGTTGAACGACTTGTTGGCGCCGTCCAGGATCAGGCGGTGCAGCACCTCGCGGGAAACTTTGGCGTCGGTGGCGATGTAGCCAAGCATGGTGGCCATGTTCGGACGAATCATGCCCGCGCCTTTGCTGATGCCGGTCACGGTCACGGTCACGCCGTCGTGCACGAACTGGCGGCTCGCGCCCTTCGGCAGAGTGTCGGTGGTCATGATGCCGGTGGCGGCGGCCGCCCAGTTATCCACAGACAGGTCATCCAGCGCAGCTTGCAGCGCGCCTTCGATTTTCTCCACCGGCAGCGGCTCACCGATCACGCCCGTGGAGTACGGCAGCACCTGGCTGGCGTCCACGCCGGTCAACTGCGCCAGTTTGGCGCAGGTGCGTGCAGCCGCTACCAGGCCAGGCTCGCCGGTACCGGCGTTGGCGTTGCCGGTGTTGGTCAGCAGGTAACGGATGGTGCCGGCCACGCGTTGCTTGGCCAGGATCACCGGTGCGGCGCAAAAGGCGTTGAGGGTGAACACACCCGCCACGGTCGAGCCTTCGGCACAGCGCATCACCACCACATCCTTGCGCCCCGGGCGCTTGATGCCGGCCGAAGCGATACCGAGTTCAAAACCGGCAACCGGGTGCAATGTGGGCAAAGGACCAAGACCAACAGCCATGAATGCGCTCCTTAAAAATAGATGATGTCTGTGCCGTCGTGATCGACGGTGAAATTAATGGCAAAACGCCGCGACGGCAGAGGCCGGTCGCGGCGCGGGGTGTAGCAGCGTCAGGCAAAAATCTTAGTTGATTTCGCCGTGGCAGTGTTTGAACTTCTTGCCCGAACCACACCAGCACAGTTCGTTGCGGCCCAGCTTCTGATCATTGCGAACCGGGGTTTGAGCCAGGGCCACATCGACCTCTTCGCCCAACACCTCAGGAGCTTCCAGGCCCGGCGCTTCGTCGTGCTGGAACTGCATGCGCGCTGCCAGTGCCTCGGCTTCCTGACGCAGGCGAGCCTCTTCCTCGATCGGGTCTTCGCGACGCACCTGAACGTGGGACAGCACGCGAATCGAATCGCGCTTGATCGAATCCAGCAGCTCGGAGAACAGCGTGAACGACTCGCGCTTGTACTCTTGCTTCGGGTTCTTCTGGGCGTAGCCACGCAGGTGGATACCGTGACGCAGGTGATCCATGGTCGACAGGTGGTCTTTCCACAGGTCGTCCAGCACGCGCAGTACGATTTGCTTCTCGAAGGTGCGCAGTGCTTCGGCACTCGCCTGCTCTTCTTTCTCGTTGTACGCGGCCAAAAGCTCGGTCATCAGCTTCTCGCGCAGCGTCTCTTCGTACAGGTGGTCGTCGTCGTCGAGCCATTGCTGGACCGGCAAGTCGACACCGAAGTCGCTCTTCAACGCGGCTTCCAGGCCGGCAACATCCCACTGCTCAGGCAGGGACTGTGGCGGGATGTGTGCGCTGACGGTGGCGTTGAGTACGTCCTGACGGAAATCGGCGATGGTCTCGCCAATGTTGTCGGCGGCCAGCAACGTGTTACGCATGTGATAGATCACTTTACGCTGTTCGTTGTTGACGTCATCGAACTCGAGCAGTTGCTTACGAATGTCGAAGTTGCGGCCTTCTACCTTGCGCTGCGCCTTCTCGATGGCGTTGGTCACCATGCGGTGCTCGATCGCTTCACCGGACTGCATGCCAAGGGCCTTCATGAAGTTCTTCACCCGATCAGAGGCGAAGATGCGCATCAGGCTGTCTTCCAGGGACAGGTAGAAACGGCTCGAACCGGCGTCACCCTGGCGACCGGCACGGCCACGCAGCTGGTTGTCGATACGGCGCGATTCGTGACGTTCGGACGCGATCACCTGCAGGCCACCGGATTCCAGCACAGCCTGGTGGCGTTTCTGCCAGTCAGCCTTGATCTGGGCGATCTGCTCAGGGGTCGGGCTCTCAAGCGAAGCCACTTCCACTTCCCAGTTGCCGCCCAACAGGATGTCGGTACCACGACCGGCCATGTTGGTGGCGATGGTCAGTGCGCCTGGGCGACCGGCCTGGGCGATGATCTCGGCTTCTTTTTCGTGAAACTTGGCGTTGAGGACCTTGTGTTCGATGCCTTCCTTGTTGAGCAGGTTGGACACGTGCTCGGAAGTCTCGATGGTGGCAGTACCCACCAGGATCGGGCGACCCTGGGCCAGGCCGTCCTTGATGTCGTTGATGATTGCCGCGTATTTCTCTTCGGCAGTCAGGAACACCAGGTCGTTGAAGTCTTTACGTGCCAGCGGCTTGTTCGGTGGAATCACCATCACGGCCAGGCTGTAGATCTGGTGGAACTCGAACGCTTCGGTGTCGGCCGTACCGGTCATGCCGGACAGTTTGTTGTACAGACGGAAGTAGTTCTGGAAGGTAGTCGATGCCAACGTCTGGCTTTCGGCCTGGATGTTGAGCATTTCCTTGGCTTCGATGGCCTGGTGCAGGCCTTCGGACAGACGACGACCCGGCATGGTACGGCCGGTGTGTTCGTCAACCAGTACGACCTGGCCGTCCTGGACGATGTATTCGACGTTGCGATGGAACAGCTTGTGGGCGCGCAGGCCGGCATACACGTGGGTCAACAGGCCCAGGTTGTGCGCCGAGTAAAGGCTTTCACCTTCGGCCAGCTCGCCGATCTGGGTCAGCATCTCTTCGACGAACTGGTGACCGGCTTCGTTGAGTTCGACCTGGCGGGTCTTCTCGTCGATGGAGAAGTGACCTTCTTTGGTCACCACGCCTTCCACTTCCTCGATGTGCTGCTCCAGACGCGGGATCAACTTGTTGATCTCGGTGTACAGGCGCGAGCTGTCTTCGGCCTGGCCGGAGATGATCAGCGGGGTACGGGCTTCGTCGATGAGGATGGAGTCGACTTCGTCGATCACGGCAAAGTTGAGTTCGCGCTGGAATTTTTCATCCATGCTGAACGCCATGTTGTCGCGCAGGTAGTCGAAACCGAATTCGTTGTTGGTGCCGTAGGTGATGTCACACGCGTAGGCCGCGCGCTTTTCTTCCGGCGGCTGGAACGGTGTTACCACGCCGACGGTCAGGCCGAGGAATTCATACAGCGGGCGCATCCAGTTGGCATCCCGGCGAGCCAGGTAGTCGTTCACCGTCACAACGTGCACGCCCTTGCCGGACAGTGCGTTGAGGTAAACGCCCAGGGTTGCCACGAGGGTCTTGCCTTCACCGGTACGCATTTCGGCAATCATGCCTTCATGCAAGGTCATGCCGCCGATCAACTGGACGTCGAAGTGGCGCATGCCCATGACACGCTTACCGGCTTCACGGGCGACCGCAAAGGCTTCGGGAAGCAGTTTGTCGAGGGTTTCACCTTTGGCTATGCGGGCCTTGAACTCTTGGGTCTTGGCGCGCAATTGCTCGTCCGAAAGGGCAACCATCTGCTCTTCGAAGGCATTGACCAGCTGCACCGTCTTGAGCATGCGTTTGACTTCGCGCTCATTCTTGCTTCCAAAAAGTTTCTTTAACAAAGGCGCAAACATATCGGCAGGTTCTTCCACACATAGGGATGGAGGGCGCACCGTGAGTGGCCCGAGCAGCCCTCACGGCCGCATGCGAACGCGCATTCTACCCGGATTCGTGGGTGAGGAAAGTGGCGTTGTTCCCCGATGCTGGCATGGTGCTGTGAGAGGGCTTGTTTAAAATAAGGGCTTTTCCCGGAACTTCAACCCATGAAACGCAGAAGTTACCTATTGATTTCGCGGGCAAAGTCCCGTGGATGCATCTCCTGGGGGCATACAGGCGCTTTCTGCTAAGATGCCCGCTCTGTTACTTAAGGTGTCTAGTCATGGCATTTCGCCCTCTTACAGCCCGCGCGCCCAGCGTGTTGCTTCGCGAAGCCAAGCCGTTGAAAGCCATCTTTGGCCATGCGCAACGCTTGGGCCATTTGCAACGCCTGCTCGAAAGCCAGCTGCAACCCGCCGCACGTGAACACTGCCACGTGGCCTCTTGGCGTGAAGGTAATTTGCTATTAATTGTCACCGACGGCCATTGGGCGACCCGTTTGCGTTACCAGCAAAAACGCCTGCAGCGTCAATTGATGGTATTTGATGAGTTCGCCAGCCTGACGCGCATCCAGTTCAAGGTGCAACCGCCCACCGTCCAGCAAGGTGCGGTGGGGCACACCATGGATTTGTCAATGATTGCCGCCGAAACTATCCAGGCGACGGCCGACGGCATCAGCGACCCGGGCTTGCGCGCAGCACTTGAGCGCCTGGCCGCCCACGCCAAGCCAAAGGCCTGAGCCGCTACTTGCGCTTGCTGCCACCCAGCAACGACCCCAGCAACCCCCGCACCAGTTGCCGCCCCATCTGATTGGCGGCTTGCTGCATGGCGGATTTCAGCGCCTTGCCGGCGGTGGTGCCCAGGAACGCCCCGGCCTTGTCGGTGAAGCTCGGTTCTTCGCCAGCCGGTTTGGCGTCCTCGGTTGGCCCCAGCTCTTTGCGCGCCATCAGTACTTCATAGGCGGACTCCCGGTCGACGGGTTTGTCATACCTGCCCAACAACGGTGAACTGGCCACCAGCGCAGCGCGCTCCGCCACGCTCAACGGCCCGATCCGCGATTGCGGCGGCGCCACCAGCACGCGCTGGACGACTTCCGGTGTGCCCTTTTCCTGCAAAGTGCCCACCAATGCCTCACCGGTGCCCAACTCGGTCAGGACCGCCAAGGCTTCGAACGCCGGGTTCGGCCGGAAACCGTCCGCCACGGCCCGCAGGGACTTCTGCTCTTTAGTGGTGAATGCGCGCAGGCCATGCTGGATGCGCAGGCCCAGTTGCGCCAATACGGTGTCAGGCAAGTCACCCGGCGATTGCGTGACGAAATACACGCCGACGCCTTTGGAGCGAATCAGCCGCACCACTTGCTCCAGGCGCTCCTGCAGCGCCTTGGGCGTATCGGCAAACAACAAATGAGCTTCGTCGAAGAACAGCGCCAGCAGCGGTTTGTCCGCATCACCGCGCTCCGGCAATTGCTCGAAGAGTTCCGCCAACAACCACAGCAGGAAGGTTGCGTACACCTTCGGCGCTTCATGCACCAGGCGGCTGGCGTCCAACAGATGGATGCGCCCGCGCCCGTCGCTGGCAGGTTGCAAAATATCCTCAAGCTGCAGGGCCGGTTCACCGAACAGGGCCTCGGCGCCCTGCTGTTCCAGCACCGCCAGGCGTCGCAACAGGGCCTGGCTGGAACCGGTGGTCATCAGCGCTGCATCTTCGCCGAGCAACTCCGGGTGATAGCGCAGATGGTTGAGCAGCGCCTTGAGGTCCTTGAGGTCCAGCAGCAACAGGCCTTCACGGTCAGCCACCTTGAAGGCCGCATAGAGCGCCGACTGCTGGCTGTCGGTGAGTTCCAGCAGGCTGCCGAGCAGCAACGGGCCCATTTCGCTGATGGTAGTGCGCAACGGATGACCGGACTGCCCGTGGATATCCCACAGCGTGACCGGATAAGCCTTGGCCGTGTAATTGAGGAAGGGCATGCCGGCGATACGTTCGGCGACCTTGCCCTGCGGGTTCGCCGCCGCGCCCAAGCCGCACAGGTCGCCCTTGATGTCGGCGGCAAACACCGCCACGCCGGCATCGCTGAAGGCTTCGGCCAGGCGCTGCAACGTGACGGTCTTGCCCGTCCCGGTCGCGCCGGCGATCAGCCCGTGGCGGTTGGCCAGGCGCATTGCCTGGGCAATGGGCTGGCCAGAAAGGTCTGCGCCGATAAGGAGTTGCGTTGGATCAGGCATTTGGTCACCCATGGTTAATCTTTAGTGTCGCCAGTCGATACAGGTAATTGTAAGACCCACAAAGTCTAAAAATAGGTCAGGTAGTTCCTACAGGGACCCCTAGAACTACCACAAGAAATATCACACCTTTTTTGACGCTGCCATTTTGCGCATCCCACGAGGACGCGCTTCGGATATCAAGACCTTAGCGGACCCTACAAGCCATGAACAAAAATCTGCGTTTCAGCCACAAAATCCTGCTTGCAGCCTCCCTTATCGTCATCGCCGCCTTCGCGTTATTTACCCTCTACAACGACTACCTGCAACGCAATGCCATTCGCGACGATCTCAACAGCTACTTGAATGAAATGGGCGATGTCACCGCCACCAGCATTCAAACCTGGCTCAGCGGGCGCATTGCCCTGGTAGAAAACGCCGCACAAAACATCGCGATCAACCCTGAGGCGTCAGCAGTCGCCAGCCTGCTGGACCAGAAAACCCTGACCTCCTCGTTCATGGCAACCTACGTCGGCGACAGCAAGGGCGCGTTCACCATCCGCCCCGACACCAAGATGCCAGACGGTTTCGACCCGCGTGTGCGGCCCTGGTACCAAGGGGCCCAAAGCAGCAACGGCTCAACGCTCACCGAACCCTATATCGATGCCGCCACCGGCAAGCTGATCATTTCCATTGCCACCCCAAGCAGCAAAGGCAGCCAGAGCATCGGCGTGGTCGGCGGCGACCTGAGCCTGCAAACCCTGGTGGATAACATTGGCGCGTTGAAATTCGGCGGCCGCGGCTATGCCTTCCTGATCAGTGCCGACGGCAAAGTGCTGGTGCATCCAGACAAAAACCTGGTGATGAAAACCCTGGCCGACATGTACCCGAAGAACACGCCAAAAATCAGTGGTGGCTTCAGCGAGGTCGAGGCCAACGGCAAAGACACTATCGTGACCTTTACTCCGATCAAGGGCCTGCCCTCCGTAAACTGGTACCTGGGGATTGCGGTGGATAAAGACAAATCCTTCGCCATGCTCAGCGAATTCCGCACCTCAGCCGTCATCGCCACACTGATTGCCGTGGCGATCATCATCGCCCTGCTCGGCATGCTGATTCGCATCCTGTTGCAACCGCTGCACGTGATGACCCGCGCCATGCAGGACATCGCCGAGGGCGAGGGCGACCTGACCCGCCGCCTGGCCATCCAGAATCTCGATGAATTCGGCACGTTGGGTAACGCTTTCAACCGGTTCGTGGAGCGGATTCATACGTCGATCCGCGAAGTGTCCTCGGCAACCGAACAGGTCAATGAGGTGGCATTGCGCGTGGTGAGCGCGTCCAACTCGTCGATGGTCAACTCCGACGAGCAAGCCAACCGTACCAACAGTGTCGCGGCCGCCATCAACGAGCTGGGTGCGGCCGCCCAGGAAATCGCCCGCAATGCAGCGCAAGCCTCCAGCCAGGCCAGCGACGCGAAGCACTTGGCCGAAGACGGTCAACAGGTGGTTGAACGCAATATCAAGGCCATGACGCAGTTGTCGGCGATGATCAGCGCGTCCAGCAGCAATATCGAAGCGCTCAACAGCAAGACCGTGAATATCGGCCAGATTCTTGAGGTGATCACCAGCATTTCCCAGCAGACCAACCTGCTGGCCCTGAACGCGGCCATCGAAGCGGCCCGCGCAGGCGAAGCCGGGCGCGGGTTTGCGGTGGTTGCCGATGAAGTGCGCAACCTGGCTCACCGCACCCAGGAATCGGCGCAACAAGTGCAAACCATGATCGAGGAGCTGCAAGTCGGCGCGCGCGATTCGGTCAGCACCATGGGCGAAAGCCAGCGCCACAGCCATGACAGCGTAGAAATCGCCAACCTGGCCGGCGAACGCTTGAACAGCGTGACCCTGCGCATTGGCGAGATCGATGGCATGAACCAGTCGGTGGCCACCGCCACCGAGGAACAGACCTCGGTGGTGGAGTCGATCAACATGGACATTACCGAGATCAACACCCTCAACCAGGAAGGCGTGGAAAACCTGCAATCGACCCTGCGCGCCTGCGCCGACCTGGAACAACAGGCCGCGCGCCTGAAACAATTGGTGGGCAGTTTCCGGATCTGATCACTCTTGCTCGGGCTCGGGCTTGCGTTGCTCCCGCTCCCACAACTCGGCGGCACCGGGGAATTCGGTGCCGTCCTCACTGCCCAGCTCATCCGGGTCATAACGACTCAAACAGCCCTCGCCCAGTGTCGCCGGGGCTTTGGAGGTGGCTTTATCCAGTGGGTCGCTCATCACTCACTCCTTAAACATCAGGCAAAGAAAAAGGGCCTGGGACGATTTAACGCCAAGGCCCTTTATTCTTCAATCGCCTTGATCAGAACACGACGGTCTTGTTGCCGTGTACCAGAACGCGGTCTTCCAGGTGATAACGCAAGCCACGGGCCAGCACCATCTTCTCGACGTCACGGCCGAAACGCACCATGTCTTCAATGCTGTCGCTGTGGCTGACGCGTACCACGTCCTGCTCGATGATCGGACCGGCGTCCAGCTCTTCGGTGACATAGTGGCAGGTCGCGCCAATCAACTTCACGCCACGCAGGGAAGCCTGGTGATACGGCTTGGCGCCGACAAACGACGGCAGGAAACTGTGGTGAATGTTGATCACCTTGCCGGCGTACTCGCGGCACAGTTCCGGCGGCAGGATCTGCATGTAGCGCGCCAATACCACAACGTCAGCTTCGTGCTGCTTGACCAGCCGCGACACCTCGGCGAATGCCGGCTCCTTGTCCTGCGGGTTGACCGGCACGTGGTAGTACGGGATGCCATGCCATTCGACCATGCTGCGCAGGTCGTCATGGTTGGAAATCACGCAGGCAATCTCGCAGTCCAGCTCATCGCTGTGCCAACGGTGCAGCAAGTCGGCCAGGCAGTGGGATTCGCGGCTGGCCATCAACACCACGCGTTTTTTCTGCTCGGTGTCGGTGATGTGCCAGGTCATCGAAAACTCTTCGGCGATTGGCGCAAACGCCTCGCGAAATGCCTCCAGACCGAAGGGCAGCGTATCGGCACGGATTTCGTGACGCATGAAAAACCAACCGCTGAGATTGTCCGAGTGATGGCTCGCCTCGGTGATCCAGCCGTTATGAGAAGCCAGAAAGTTACTGACTTTGGCAACGATGCCGACCCGGTCCGGGCAAGCAATCACCAGCCGAAAAGTGCGCATTAGGGGAAAACTCCAGAACTTCGCAAAGGCCGCCATTCTAGCGATTACGCAGGAAAACTGCAGTATTCGTTAACGCTTATTCTGATCAACGACCCGCGCCATGCCCCTTAATAGCCTAAGGTTTTACCCCCTTAATATGAATCTACTGCGCGACACTGCGGCTGTTCTCGACTGTCTGCGGAATTATCTTATGGTCTACAACCTAGTAATTAACTCGAACGCATCGCCAGGCTACAAACTTTCAAAGTAATTCACATAAATGCGAGCTTAAATGTTTACTTGGGCAAACCGCCTGACTATTATTGGCCCACTCGCTCTGTCAATCAGCGCTCTACATAAGGTAGTCCACATGTCCCTGATCAACGAATACCGTGCCACCGAAGAAGCTATCAAAGAGCTGCAAGCCCGTTTGAAGAATCTGTCCCAAGACGACAAACTGCAAACCGAGCTGGAATTCGAAGGCAAATTGCGCACCCTGATGGGCGAATATTCCAAATCCCTGCGTGACATCATCGCGCTGCTGGATCCAGAGTCGAAAGTTAAAGCACCGCGTGGCGCTGTGAAAACTACCGGCACCAAGCGCGCGCGCAAGGTCAAACAATACAAAAACCCGCACAACGGCGAAGTGATTGAAACCAAAGGCGGCAACCACAAAACTCTGAAAGAGTGGAAAGCCAAGTGGGGCGGCGACGTGGTTGAAGGCTGGGCTACCCTGCTGGGCTAAGCTCCACGGCCTGCGCCGGATACGCGACACAATAAAAAACGCCAGCTTGCTGGCGTTTTTTATTGGCAGGTTGTTTTGTAAAAAAACGACTACAGGTTCACCCGCGCCGCTAAAGAGTCGGCATATTCCTGCCACTGCTCCAGTACCCCACACTGAAACGGCGTAGCACTTAAGGCCAACTCCTGCCGGGCCCGGTTAAATGCCTCAAGGGTATTCGGCGCCCCCCATTGCGGGTCCGAAAAACGTTGCTGGCAGAACAATGCCCAGCGTTGTTGCTCCTCGCTGTTCAACGTGTCGGGAAAGTTGCGTGCGCGGTAGCGAAACAATAATTCAGGCAAACGTTCATCATCAAAAGGCCACTGCTGCCTTGCTAATTGTGCAGGTTCAGCCGCCCGGACTTGTTCACATAAACGTCGATCACGGTCCCCAATAAAACCGTCGTAAAGCTGCTGTTCCGGGTCTGCATTCGGGGCAAAATCTTCCTCGGCGTAAATGGCCGCCAACTTATCACGCCAAAGTTCCTGTGCGTCAGTTAGCCGCAGCGCCCGCGCCTGATAAAGATCCATATCCAAGTGCAGACGCTCACGGTCTTCGGCACGCAGCACATTCAGCGGCGCGACCACCGGGCAGCGGTTGATATGCACCAACTTGAGAGGTACCGGCAGCTCCCCCTCGGCCAGCTCGTCACGGCGGGTGTAAAGGCGCTGGCGCAAGGCATCCGCGTCGAGGTCCAACAGCCCCTGAGGATCGAGCCCAAGGTCGCAGACGATCAGCGCATTGCGATTACGCGGGTGCCAGGCCAGCGGCAGTACGACCCCCAGGTAATGACGCTCGGCGGAAAAGCGCCCGGAAATATGCACCATCGGCTGGAGCAGGCGCACCTGATCCATCACCTTTTGTTTGCTGCGCAACTGAAACAGCCAGTCGTACAACTTGGGCTGTTTCTCACGAACCAGGCGTGCCAGGGCAATCGTTGCACGCACATCCGACAACGCATCGTGGGCCTGGCCATGGTCGATACCGTTGGCGGCGGTCAGGCGCTCCAGCTTGAGCGTGACGCGCCCGTCCTGCTGCGGCCACTCAATGCCCTCCGGGCGTAGCGCGTAAGCGGTGCGCACGACGTCGATCAGGTCCCAGCGACTATTGCCGCCCTGCCACTCCCGCGCGTAAGGGTCGAAAAAATTGCGATACAGGCTGTAGCGCGTCATTTCGTCGTCAAACCGCAAGGTGTTATAGCCGGCGCCACAAGTACCCGGCGCGGCCAGTTCGGCATGCACCCGGGTCATGAAGTCGGCCTCGGCCAGGCCTTTTTCCGCGAGTATTGCAGGGGTGATGCCAGTAATCGCGCAGGCTGCGGGATGGGGCAGGATATCGTCGCCGGGCTGGCAATAGAGGTTGACCGGAGCCCCGATCTCGTTGAGTTCGAGGTCCGTACGAATGCCGGCTACCTGGAGCGGGCGGTCGCTGCGCGGGTTGATGCCGGTGGTTTCATAGTCGTACCAGAAAATGGAGGTCACGGGCTATTCCTGTACTGAAGATCGACGAAGTCTAGGCGCTGAACAACCTTCGAGGCCAGCACCGATTAACCTGTACAAATATCCAGCAAAACCTTGGATGGTTGCTTCCATCGCCGACACTGCTAGCATCCGTGTCTTCCAACCGCTTTGCACTGCCAAGGATCGCGATGCCATCAGCCCCATTGGACACCCGCTACCAGATCGAGACGCCGGAAGGCATCGACCTGCCCCTGCGCCCCGCCGGCCTGGTGCCGCGCGTACTGGCCTTTGCCTTCGACCTGGGCGTACGCGGGGTGGTCATGGGCGTGCTGCTGGTGCCGTTGGCCTTGTTGGGCAATATAGGCATCGGCATTGGCTCGCTGCTGCTGTTCCTGATCAGTTGGTGGTACATGGTGCTCTTTGAAGTACTCAACCAGGGCTGCTCACCGGGCAAACAGGTGATGGGCCTGCGCGTCGTACAGGATGACGGCACCCCGATCGGCTGGTCTGCATCACTGATCCGCAACCTGCTGCGGTTTGTCGACATGCTGCCTTTTGGCTACTTCCTCGGCGCGATCAGTTGCCTGCAGCATCCACACTTCAAACGCCTGGGCGATGTGGCCGCCGGTACACTGGTGATCTACCGCGAACTCCCGCTTGCACGCCCCAAGGTCCCTGAAGCGCCGGCACTGCGCCTGCCCTTTGCCCTGGACCTGAACGAGCAGCGCGCCATCCTGGGTTTCGCCGAGCGCCAGGCGGATCTCTCCACCGAACGCGTTCACGAATTGGCGTCGATACTGGCCTCGCCCTTGCAGGTCTCCCCGGCCCGCGCCGTCGAGCAACTCAATGGCGTGGCCCGTGGCCTGCTGGGGCCAACATGAAGCAGAGTCAGTTCGAAAGTCGCCACCAACCCCAATGGCAAGCCTTTGCCGAACACCTGAAACAATTGGAACAAGGCAAGGCCAAGGACGTGGCCGACTTCCCGCACCAATACCGGCGCCTGTGCCAGCACCTGGCGATGGCCCAGGAGCGTGGCTACAGCAGCTACCTGGTGGACCCCTTGCAACAACTGGCCCTGCGCGGCCACCAGCAGCTGTATCGTCACCGCAGTCAATTGGCGGCGAACATCCTGGGGTTTGTGCTGGCCGGCTTTCCTCGCCTGGTGCGGGAACAGTGGCGTTTCGTGCTGATCGCCAGCCTGCTGTTCTTTGGCAGCCTGGTTGGCATTGCCCTGCTGGTCTACCTGTTCCCCGACCTGATCTACAGCATTGTCAGCCCCCGGCAGGTGGCCGAGATGCAGGGGATGTATGACCCCGCTGCCAGTCGCCTGGGCCGCGCGGCAGAACGCGCCTCCAGCGAAGACTGGATGATGTTCGGCTACTACGTGATGCACAACATCGGTATTGCGTTCCAGACCTTTGCCGCCGGTTTGCTGTTCGGCCTGGGCAGTGTGTTCTTCCTGATCTTCAATGGCCTGGTCATCGGCGCAGTCTCCGGGCACCTTACCGAAATAGGCTATGGGCAAACCTTCTGGTCCTTCGTCATCGGCCATGGCGCGTTCGAACTGACTGCCATCGCCCTGGCCGGTGCTGCCGGGTTGCAACTGGGCTGGGCGCTGATCGCCCCCGGGCATCTGACCCGTGGCGAATCCTTGCGGCTGGCCGCCCATAAAAGCGTGCAAATGCTGTGCGGTGTCATGGTGTTCCTGGTGATCGCCGCGTTTATCGAGGCTTACTGGTCCTCCACCACCGGAATAAGCCCCTGGGTCAAATACGCGGTAGGCGCAGCCCTATGGCTGGCGGTGGCCGCTTACCTCGGCCTTGCAGGAAGGAACCGCCATGCGCCTGAGTGATGCCAGTGTGGTGATACGCCCGCGCACTGCCTGGGAAGCCATGGACCTTGGCGTACTAATGGCCCGGGAACATCGCCTGCTATTAATGGGCAGTTGGGCGCTGGTGACCCTGCCCGTGTTTGCCTTGCTCAGCGCGTTACTGTGGAAATACCCGTCCACCGCCATGTTCCTGTTCTGGTGGTTCAAGCCGGCATTCGACCGACTGCCGCTGTACATTCTGTCCAAGGCCTTGTTTGGCGAAACGCCCAGCCTCAAACAGGCCGTGCGCCAATGGCCGCGCCTGCTCAAAGGCCAATTGCTGGCCAGCCTGACCTGGCGTCGGTTCAGCCTGAGCCGCAGCTTTGTCATGCCGGTGAGCCAACTGGAGGGCCTGGATGGCCAGGCGCGCCAAAAGCGCCTGGGCGTGTTGCAGCAACGCAATGCCGGTGCCGCGCGCTGGTTGACCACCATCGGAGTGCATCTGGAGATAGGCCTGTGGTTCGGTTGCATGGCGCTGTTCTATCTATTGATTCCCCAACAGCTCGAAATGGATTGGGACTGGCAGCGCCTGGCAACGGCAACGGGTACGCAAGGGTTATGGCTGGAGCACTTGGGTAATGCCTTCTACGCCCTGATCCTGGTGTTTTGGGAACCTGTTTATGTCGCCTGCGGTTTCAGCCTGTACCTCAACCGCCGTACCACCCTCGAAGCCTGGGACCTGGAGCTGGTATTCCGGCGTCTTCGCCAACGCCTGAGCAATGTCGCGCCTGTGTTATTGCTGTTGATCGGGCTGATGCTGCTACCGTTGAGCCCGCCCGTCATGGCCGACACGTCCACTTCCACACAGCCACTGAGCACTCAAGGCGCCAGCCAATCCATCAAGTCACTGCTGGAAAAGCCGCCTTTCAAAAACCCGGAAACCGTCACCCGCTACCGTTTTGGCGACGATAAACCCACGGTTAAAAACAAGGCACACAGCGACGGCAAACTCCCGGACTGGCTGCAGGCCTTGCTGGACAACTTGAACAGCAATACCTTCAAGCACATCGCCCAGGGACTGGAAGTGCTGTTATGGAGCCTCCTGATCGGTGGCCTGGCCTTGTTGGTGTGGCGTTATCGCGACTGGTCGCGCACCTTTGCAGGCCGACGCGAGCCACGCAAGGCCAAAGCCGCCACACCTGCCCCCACACAATTGTTCGGCCTGGAGCTGGGCGCCGAAACCTTGCCCGAGGACATCGCCAGCACCGCCGAACAGCTATGGGCCACCCAACCACGGGAGGCTCTGGGCCTGCTGTATCGCGGGCTGCTCAGCCGGTTACTGCATGACTTCAACCTGCCATTGAAAAGCGCCGACACCGAAGGTCAGGTGCTGGAACACATTCACCAGTTACAGCAACCGCATTTGCTGGCCTTCAGCGATGAGTTGACCCGCCATTGGCAAAACCTCGCCTACGGTCATCACCTCCCTGCGCTCTCAACCCAGCAAAAGCTGTGCAGCGATTGGCGCGCCCTGTTCAATTCCGGAGGCGTGCGATGAACCGGGCATTATTGTGGGCAGGGCTGCTACTGGCGTGCCTGCTTGGCGCCGGCGGCCTTTACGCCTGGAGCAAAGCGATTCCCTACGAGGTAGTGGTGGATCGTGGCCCTGCCCCGGAGGCCCTGGCCAACCCTTACCTGGCGGCCGAGCACTTTCTGCGCCAACAAGGCCTCGCCGTGGCGCATGCCAATAGCCTGGAGCGGCTGGCTACCCTGTCACCAAAGGGCAACAGCCTCTTGATACTCGGCGAACGCAGCAACATGTCGCCACGCCAGGTAGAGCAACTGCTGGGCTGGGCCAAATCCGGCGGCCATCTGTTGGTGGTGGCGCAGGCGCTATGGGATGAAGAGTCCGGTAAAAGCGGCGACCTGTTACTTGATCGCCTGTCTATCCACCAGGCCCTGAGTGACGATCCAGAAGACCTCGAGACCGCACCTGAAAAGCCCCGAAAAAACAAAGCGCCAGACCTGACCAAGCTGTATGTCGACAATGAAACCGCTCCGGCCTATTTCAGCTTCGACACCGACTTCAACCTCACCGACCCCACGCACCTGGCGCAGTTTTCCGCCAACAGCGCCAGGTCGAGCCACCTGATGCAGCTCGACCTCGGCGAAGGCAGCGTCACGGTGATCACCGACAGTGACCTGTGGAAAACCCCCGACATCGGCAAACACGACAATGCCTGGCTGCTGTGGTACCTGAACCAGGGCACTGCCGTGA
The DNA here is from genome assembly GCF_979253585.1 of Pseudomonas sp. AC463. NCBI lineage: Bacteria > Pseudomonadati > Pseudomonadota > Gammaproteobacteria > Pseudomonadales > Pseudomonadaceae > Pseudomonas > Pseudomonas sp. AC463. The sequence goes on from NZ_CEEDDZ010000009.1 coordinate 111,351, forward strand.
CCTTGCTGTTCAACAGCGACTTCGACGACCTGTTTACCCTGCTGCTGCGATATTTCCCCCAGGCCCTGGTGGCACTCCTGACCTTGGTCGCACTGACACTTTGGCACGCCGGCATGCGCCAGGGCCCGATCCAGGCGCCCGCGCCCAAGGCGCGCCGCCAGTTGCAGGAACACCTGAAAGCCAGCGCCGACTTCCTGCTACGCCGCAGTGGCCAGGGCACGCTGTTGCACGCCTTGCAGCGCGATATCCTGCGCGCCGCCCGGCATCGCCATCCAGGTTTTGAACACCTCGACAACGCAGAACAGTGGCAGGTGCTTGAACACCTGACGCGCCAACCCTCCCACGTCATCAGCCAGGCCCTCGGCCCACCTGCGGCAAAACGGCTTTCCAGCGCCGATTTCAGCCGTCAGGTGGCATGTCTGCAAACACTCAGGAATGCCTTATGAGCGAAATCCCAACCGCCACCGCCCTGACCAGCGAAACCCTGAAGCGTGCCAGCCAGCAAGCACAGGCCCTGCGCGTCGAGCTGCGCAAGGCGGTGATAGGCCAGGACCAGGTGATCGACGATGTCCTTACCGCACTGATCGCTGGCGGCCATGTGTTGCTCGAAGGCGTACCGGGCCTTGGCAAAACCTTGCTGGTACGGGCCTTGGCGCGTTGTTTCGACGGCGACTTTGCGCGCATCCAGTTCACCCCCGACCTGATGCCCAGTGACGTCACCGGGCACGCCGTGTACGACCTGCACACCGAACAGTTCAAGTTGCGCAAAGGGCCGGTGTTCACCCATTTGTTGCTCGCCGACGAAATCAACCGCGCCCCGGCCAAGACTCAGGCCGCCCTGCTTGAAGCCATGCAGGAACGACAGGTCACCCTCGAAGGCGAGGCACTGCCCATCGGCCAACCCTTCATGGTGCTGGCCACGCAGAACCCCATCGAACAGGAAGGCACCTACCCCCTTCCGGAAGCCGAACTGGACCGCTTCATGTTGAAGGTACGCATGGACTATCCGGACGCGCAGCAGGAGCTGGAGATGGTGCGCGAAGTGACACGCTCGTCCCGGGCCGACATGCTCGATGTGCACCCACTGCAGAGGGTGCTGCTGGCCGAAGACGTGCTGCAATTGCAACAAGTCGCCAGTGAGCTTGCCCTGGATGAACAAGTACTCGACTACGCCGTGCGCCTGGCACGAGCTACCCGCAGTTGGCCAGGGCTGGCCATCGGCGCCGGCCCACGGGCCTCCATCGCCCTGGTACGTGGCGCCCGCGCCCGCGCACTGTTGCGCGGCGGCGAGTTCGTCACCCCGGATGACATCAAGGGCTGCGCCTTGGCGGTATTGCGCCATCGGGTGCGCATTGCGCCAGAGTTGGACATCGACGGGCTGGAGGTCGACCAGGTGCTCAAGCAGTTGCTGGACCAGATTCCGACGCCCCGGCAATGACTCGCCCATGAAACCTACCCGTCTGCTGTTGACCTGGCTTGGCGTCCTGCTGGGCCTGAGCCTCCTGTTGGGTACCGCCGCAGCCTTGCAGCTCAAGGTGCCCGACACCCTGCACTCGGTGGCGTGGGGCTTGCTTCTGGCGCTGTTGCTGCTGGCGGTGCTGGATGCCTTGCGTCTGCGCCACCGCCCCTCCCCGCGCGTGCAACGGCAAATGCCCGGCAGCCTGGCGTTGGGCCGTTGGGGTGAGGTACGCCTGGCGCTGGAGCACGACTATCCACAACCACTAACCGTGCAGGTGGTCGATCATGTGCCCGATGGGCTGACGGTGGAGAACATGCCCCAAGCCATCGAGCTGCGCCCCGGTGAACGCAGCGAACTGGGGTATCGCCTTCGGCCTCTGCGGCGCGGGCACTTCAGTTTCACCCGTTGCGAAATCCACCTGCCCAGCCCCCTGGGCCTGTGGTCGGCACGGCGCTTTATCGAGGTCAGCGATGTTACCCGCGTATACCCGGATTTCGCCCGCTTGTACGGCGCGCAATTGCTGGGTGTGGATAACTGGCTGAGCCAGTTGGGCGTACGCCAGCACCAACGACGGGGGTTGGGGCAGGAGTTTCACCAACTGCGCGAGTTTCGCGAGGGTGACAGCCTGCGGCAGATCGACTGGAAGGCCACCGCTCGGCAGCGCACGCCTATCGCCCGGGAATACCAGGACGAGCGCGACCAACAGATCGTATTCATGCTTGATTGCGGCCGACGTATGCGCAGTCAGGATGGCGAGCTGGCGCATTTTGACCACGCCCTCAACGCCTGCCTGCTGCTCAGCTATGTCGCCTTGCGCCAAGGTGATGCCGTGGGGCTATGCACCTTTGCCGCTGACCAGCCACGCTACCTGGCCCCCGTCAAGGGCAGCAGCCAGTTGAACCTGTTGCTCAATACGGTGTACGACCTGGACAGCACCCGACGAACAGCCGACTACGAGGCGGCGGCAAACCAACTGCTGGCCCGGCAGAAACGTCGGGCATTGGTGATTGTGGTCACCAACCTGCGCGATGAGGACGATGAGGCGCTGCTCGCCGCCGTCAAGCGCATCAGCCGCCAGCATAGGGTGCTGGTGGCCAGCCTGCGGGAGGAAGTCCTCGATCAACTGCGCCAATCCCCGGTACAAACCCTATCGGAGGCGCTGGCCTACAGCGGCACCGTGGATTACCTCAATACTCGGGATGAACTGCATGACCGCTTGAGCGCCCACGGGCTGTCGGTGCTGGATACCCTGCCCGCGGAAATGGGCGCGGCGCTGGTAACCCGTTACCTGGGCTGGAAGAAGGCTGGCGTGCTCTAACTAAAAAACGCGCTGAAAAAAAAGCGCGCGCGACCACAGCCAGGGCAGTAACGCCCGAACCGGGTCGACAGCGCGCCGAACCTAGGCCGAAGCCTGCAAGGGATCGAAACTGAAGTAATTCAACAAAACGTTAATCAGTTGCCCGTATTCCTCGGACGCCTGGAGCACGCTGAAGCCGGAATCGTAATGCTGCGGGTTGATATCCTCATGGCTCCACAAGCAGGTAGCCGTGAGGTCGATGGCTTGGAAGGTGTCGTCCGCCGCGGGAATCTTCAAGCGCAGCTCGAAGTCCACGCCCACCATCATGGGCAACTGGCTGATTAACATCAGCCCGTCTTCCGAGACATTTCCCAAAAACCCAATGGGCTTGTCGGTGAGGCGGTTAAACACTTGCAGGAAATAAGGTAACTGATGCCGCTCGATCCGTCGGTCGGTAAACATGGTGAGATCGCCATCCTGTGGCCATGACTCTGGCCGTGCCAGTGATTCGGAACGAGCAAAAGCACTCGCTCTCCCTGGATCTCGGTGTGACAACAGACAACGCTTTGTCACTGGACAGCTGCCGAGTCCGGGCCCTGCATTCATTCGAATTGAAACTTGTACAAATGAACATTCAAAGGATAGCCCAAGACTGGCAGCAGGCCAGTTATGAAATGACGAATATCATTATAAAGACGCGGGACGCGTCTGTGCCGCGCTTGCGCCGGGGTAATGCCCCAGTTGCTGCAGGGTGTCCAACCTGGCGCGAGCACGGTAAGCGTACTCACTCGACGGGTACTGATTGATGATGAATTGGTAGGTTTGCACCGCATCGACGAACAGTTTCTGCCGTTCCAGGCATTGCCCACGCAGCATCGACACCTCGGGCTGCACGTAACGCCGGGTGCGGCTTTCACGGTCGACCTGGGACAATTCCAGGGTGACGCGCTCACAGTCACCGACCTTGTACGCACGGTAGGCGTTGTTCAAGTGGTGGTCCATCGACCAGCGGGTGCAGCCGACAACACTGACGGCCAGGGCAGCAATGAGCAAAATTCGCATGAGGGTTCTCCTGTCTTGTGCAGTGTATCGACCCCTCGCCGAAAATCTTCAAGGTTGTTCGTATTCAGCCGCAGCGAAAACAAGCCGATCGTCGATAAGTAGTGCAAACGAACAATGACTACAACGAAAGAGCATAGTAGCCTTCCTCAGCGCTTGAACTCAGGAGTCTGTGCATGTCCGTCCGTCGTACCAAAATCGTCGCCACCCTTGGCCCGGCCAGCAACTCGCCGGAAGTCCTCGAACAGCTGATTCTGGCTGGTTTGGACGTTGCCCGTCTGAACTTCTCCCACGGCACCCCGGACGAGCACAAGGCTCGCGCCAAGCTGGTGCGTGACCTGGCAGCCAAGCATGGCCGCTTCGTGGCATTGCTGGGTGACCTGCAAGGCCCGAAAATCCGTATCGCCAAATTCGCCAACAAGCGGATCGAACTGAAGATCGGTGACACCTTCACCTTCTCCACCAGCCACCCGCTGACCGAAGGCAACCAGCAAGTCGTGGGTATCGACTACCCGGACCTGGTCAAGGATTGCGGCGTCGGTGACGAGCTGCTGCTGGACGACGGCCGTGTGGTGATGCGCGTCGACACTGCGACCCCGACCGAACTGCATTGCACCGTGATCATCGGCGGCCCGCTGTCTGACCACAAAGGCATCAACCGTCGCGGCGGTGGCCTGACGGCGCCGGCCCTGACTGAAAAAGACAAGGCCGACATCAAGCTCGCCGCCGAAATGGAAGTGGACTACCTCGCCGTGTCCTTCCCGCGCGACGCTGCCGACATGGAATACGCTCGCAAACTGCGCGACGAAGCCGGCGGTACCGCCTGGCTGGTGGCGAAGATCGAACGCGCCGAAGCCGTGGCCGATGACGAAACCCTCGACGGCCTGATCAAGGCGTCCGACGCTGTGATGGTTGCCCGTGGCGACCTGGGCGTGGAAATCGGTGACGCCGAGCTGATCGGTATCCAGAAGAAAATCATCCTGCACGCACGCCGCCACAACAAGGCTGTGATCGTGGCGACCCAGATGATGGAGTCGATGATCCAGAACCCGATGCCGACCCGTGCCGAAGTGTCCGACGTGGCCAACGCCGTGCTCGACTACACCGACGCCGTGATGCTCTCGGCTGAAAGTGCTGCCGGCCCTTACCCGCTGGAAGCCGTGCAGGCCATGGCGCGTATTTGCATCGGCGCCGAAAAGCACCCGACCAGCAAGACCTCCAGCCACCGCATCGGCAAAGAGTTCGAAAGCTGCGACCAGAGCATCGCCCTGGCGGCCATGTACACCGCCAACCACTTCCCGGGTGTGAAGGCGATCATCGCCCTGACCGAAAGTGGCTACACGCCGTTGATCATGTCGCGCATCCGTTCCTCGGTGCCGATCTACGCGTTCTCCCCGCACCGCGAAACCCAGGCCCGCGCGGCCATGTTCCGTGGCGTGTACACCGTACCGTTCGACCCGGCCTCGTTGCCGCCGCACGAAGTCAGCCAGGCGGCCATCGACGAGCTGGTCAAGCGTGGCGTTGTGGAGAAAGGCGACTGGGTCATCCTGACCAAGGGCGACAGCTACCACACCATCGGCGGCACCAACGGCATGAAGATCCTGCACGTTGGCGACCCAATGGTCTGAGTGACTCGCTGAACAAAAAAAGCCCCGCCATGTGAATGGCGGGGCTTTTTGCTGCCTGGAAGAACCCTATCCTTCGGCCGCGGCATTCACCGGTTTACACGAGGGATACTTCCCGCAGAGCGTGAAGTCGCGATAGGCCTTCTGCACAATCTGCCCACCGCTGCGCAAGCGTGCGGCTTCAAGCAACTCCAGCAAATGCGCACGCCCCAACTGCAGCGGCACTTCCTGCGGTGCAGCGTGCACGCCTATCGGGTTCTCGACATAGGGCGCCCGCTGTTCAATGTGCGAGCCCAGCACATGGGCCACGGGACGGCTGGCGGTAAAGTCGACCAGGCGCTGCACACTGTCCTGCATGACCTGTGGGTCGGGGTCGTTCACATAGATCCGCCCCGGATACACAAAGTCACCGGTCAACAGCACGGCGGTCTGACGGTCGTACACGGCAATGCTCGCCGGGTCGTGCCCCGGCACGGGAATGATGTCGAGCATGCGCCCGCCCAGATCGTAGGCAACGCTTTGTTGCGGCCAACGGTTGATGCCAAAAAAAACCTTGAGACCCTCAAGATCATTGGGTTTTACGAATGTGGTGCCTGGCCGCTTGGCAAACTGGTCATCGCCCACCACATGGTCCGCATGACCATGCAAATGCGTCACCACCAGAGGGATGGATTGCCGCTTGTTACGTGCCAGCCATTGATTGATCACCTGATCCACCGCCCCCACCACATTCGGCACGCGGGCAGTAGAAGACCCCGAATCGTCCCCCGCCCCCGTATCAAAAAAAATTGCCCGATCCTTGCCGAACAGCAGGTACAGGAACGGCTTGTCACTGCTCACGCAGCCCGACTGGCGCAGGATGTAGAAGTTTTCGTTGTAGGCGTGCACCTGGAAATCATCGCGAAAAATCGCGCACGCGGCCCCCGCGCTGAACCACTGCGCAGGCAATGCGCCCGCTTCGAACGGTGGCGCGGCCTGTGCCGCCCCCGCCATGGCGATCAACAACGCGGCGGCGGCCCAGCCAGTACGCGGGCTCATGCAGGTTCCCCGCTGAACGCCAGCTCACTGTCCTTGATGTTGGCAATCGGCCCCAGGATTGAATTATCGAACGGCCGTGGCGCACGTCCCGCTGCGTAAACCCGTGGCAAGTCAGGATTGCTCAATGCGCCCTCTCCTTGGGCGATAAGGTCCGCGCCGTCGTGCAACGCATCATTGACCCGTGCGATATCGAGCAGGCTGCCATTGGCAATAATCGTTAGACCCGGCGCATACCGACGCGCCAGCGCCACCAGCGTCTCCTGCCCTCCAGCAAACGCCGGCTGCCAGGCCTGATACTCGCTGACGTGGATAAAATCCGCGCCGGCCCGCGCAAGGCTGGAGAAGATCACCTGCGCATCCGCCTCGCCGCCCGGCCACTTGTAGACGAAGTCATTCACCTTGCTTTGCGAAATGCGCATCCCCACCGGCACCTCGCTGCCCAGTTCGGTCTTGATCGCCTTGACGATTTCCACCAGCAACGCCACGCGGGCGTGAATGTCGCCGCCCCAACGGTCCGTGCGCTGGTTGGTATAGGTGGTCAGGAACTGATCAAGCAGATAGCCATGGGCGCCATGGATTTCAATCCCATCAAAGCCACCGATGCGCACTGCCCGTGCTGCCGAGTCGACAAAGCCCTGGATCACTTCTTCGATTTGCACTTCGCTGAGCTCGAGCGGCTGGGTGTAACGCCCGACGCCGTAATAAAACGGCATCTGCTCACCCATCGGCCGCACCGCAGAAGGCGCTGCACTGCGCTCGGAAAACCGGTTGCCCTGGCTCAGCGCCCCCGCATGCATGAGCTGCGCAAACACTTTTGCCCCCTCCCGTTGAAGGGCCTGGTTGGTCGCCCCCCATGAGATGGCCTGGGCATCGTTCACCAGGCCGGGCTGAAACCGGTACCCCTGGGAAAACGCCTGGTCGGTGTACAGGCCTTCGCTGATGATCAGGCCAAAACCGCCCTTGGCGAACCGCAGGTAATAGTCGTGCATGGCCGGCGTGACAAACCCATCTTCGGTCGCACTCACACGAGTCATCGGCGCTACGGCAAGACGGTTTGCCAGAGACGCGTTTTTAATAACATATTTGGATAAGGCTTTTGTGCTCAGCTCAGTCATGATCACTCCACGAAACGGCGGCTGCGTTCAGCTAGATTTCTAAAGCGGCGACGCTAACCCACGCCAAACACCCGCTCAAGCGCAGCCCCTGTGAAGGCGCCATAACCGATACCGATGTAATCATGCTGACTTCAGACCTGAAACTGTTCCTCGCCGTGACCTCAACGGGCAGCCTCTCGGCCGCCGCACGCCAACTCGACGTGACACCGATGCAAGTCTCCCGACGGGTGGCGGCCCTGGAAGAAGAACTCGGCGTGCGCCTGTTCCACCGCTCGACCCGTTCGGTCTCCCTGACCGCCGAGGGCGAAGCGCTGCTGCCCCACGCCATCGCCATGAGCGAGGCCGAGGAAAACGCACGGCATGCCCTCGGCCAAACCTCGAACCGGGTGTCGGGCGTATTGCGTGTGAGTACCCCGAGCATCTTCGGCCAATCCATCGTCCTGGCGTTGCTGCCGCGCCTGCTGGAGGATTACCCGGACCTCAAGGTCGAGGTCCATATCAGCGAGCAGATGGCCGATATTGTGGCGCAAGGCATGGATGTGGCCCTGCGCATCGGGCCCTTGCCCGACTCGGAACTCGTCGCGCGCAAAATCACGGTCAACCCCCGCCTTATTTGCGCCTCGCCGGCGTATTTGCAACGGCGCGGCCTGCCAACCGTGGTGAGCGACCTGGACGACCACGACTGCATCATCCTGGATAGCGCGCCGCGCTGGCCCTTTGTGATTGATCAGACACTGCAACCCAAGCGCGTACACGGACGCTGCCAGACCACCAGCGTCGACGCCGTGCGCGCCGCCGCGCTGGAAGGACTGGGCCTGGCGATGCTGACGTGTGTGGATGTGTGCCGGCAGCTCAAGGACGGCTCGCTGGTGCAGGTGCATTTGCAGGATGCGTCCCTGGAAGAGCTGGCCGTGTGGGCAATCATGCCGAGCCGACGCTACGTGCCGGCGCGGGTCAGGGTGTTTCTGGAAGCCCTGGAGGCTGACCTGGCGCAACTGCCGATTTGATCAGCGCCGGGCGATAAATCCTGACAGCGCGGCAATCGCCTCCGGGGACTTGAGGCGCTGGGTAAACAAAGCGCCCTCCTCCTCGATCACCTGGCGCAACTGCTCGCGATCAACACTCTTCATCAACTGCTTGGTAACCTGCACCGCCGCCGGGGCCAGGTGTTCAAAACGCTCGGCCACTTCCCGTGCCTTGGCCAGCGCCGCCTCGCCGCTGCCCAACGCCTCGGTGGCAATCCCCCAGGCCGCCGCCTGTTCGCCGGTAAAGCCCTCGCCCAGCAGCAACAGTTCAGCCGCTTTCGCATGCCCCAACAGGCGCGGCAGGATCAGGCTCGAACCAAACTCCGGGCACAGCCCAAGGTTGACGAACGGCATGCGCAAGCGCGCATCGCGGCTGATATAGACCAGGTCGCAATGCAGCAGCAGCGTCGTGCCGATGCCCACCGCCGCACCCGCGACGCCAGCAATCACCGGTTTGCGGCAATTGAGCAGGCTTTTCATAAAGTGAAACGGCGGGCTGTCGAGGTCGCTGGGCGGTTGTTCAAGGAAGTCGCCGATGTCGTTGCCGGCGGTAAAACACTCGCTGCTGCCCTGGATCAGCACCGCGCGGATATCCGCATCTGCATCAGCCAACTCCAGCGCCTCGGCCAGTTGGCTGTACATGGCGCGGGTCAGGGCGTTTTTCTTGTCGGGGCGATTGAACTGCAGGGTCAGCACCCCGCGTTCGCGCAGCGGGTGGATGGCGTCGGTCATGGCGAGTCTCGCAGTGATGAAATTCAGCGCTCAACCACGCGGCACAAACACATCGGCCAGCAGTTGATTGCGCGGCAGTCCGGCCAGGAACAGGCGCTTGGAAAACGCCTCGACACTGGCCGGGTGCCCGCAGAGTAAGGCCAGGGTTTGCCGCGAAACAAGCCGCAGTTGCGCCAATGCCTGGGCCGACTCCGCCGATGTCCACAGTTCCACCGACAGGTTGGGATGCTGCGCCGCCAGCGCCGCCAGGGGTTCGGCCAGGTAATGGCCGCCGGCGTCATGGGCCAGGTGAATCACACGGATGGCGCCTTGGTGATCCTGGCGCAGCGCTTCGCGCAATACACCCCACAGCGGGCCGAGGCCGGTGCCGGAGGCCAGCAGCCACAAAGGCCGCGATTGCCAGTCGGGATCGTATTGCAGCGCGCCGCCGCGCAACTCGCCCAGACGCAATGGATCGCCAACCTGCAAGTGCCGGGCGATATCGCTGAATTCGCCGGGCTGGCGGCAATCGATATGAAACTCCAGAAACGGCTCGTCCTGGGGCAAGCTCGCCAGGGAATACGGGCGCGCCACCTGTCCCGCCCACAGCACCAAATGCTGCCCGGCCCGGTAACGCAAGCCGCGTTCCGGTTGCAGGCGCAGACGCAGCACGCTGGCGTTCAGCCAATCCGCGCCGACCACCCGGGCCGGCAAGCCGTCGCGCAGGGGGTCAAAGGTTTCGACGTGCAAGTCCCCACTCACCTGGCACTGGCAGGCCAGGCGCCAGCCGCCCTGGCGCTGCGCCGGGCTCAGGGCGTCCGGTTGCTTGTCCTCGACCTCGCCCTGGCAACGCACCAGGCAGGCATGGCAACTGCCGGCGCGGCAACTGTAGGGCACGGCCACGCCCGCCAGGTTCAAGGCATCCAGCAGGTTGCTGCCGGTGGCGACCGACCAGTGGCGTTCGCCGACGTGCAGTTCAGGCATATAAAGGCTCAATCAGAAGGGACGCGCACAGGGAATCATGCCTGCGACAGTTTGACCATAGTCGGGTGTATCGGCCACCGCGTCGGGTTATACTGCCGCGCCTTTTTAGCGTCGCGCCAGCACCACTTTGGCGTGCCTTGGAAAGGTGGACTCAGCCGACCGATGCAACACTGGGGCCACCTTTTATTGAATGTTCCCTTATAGAGGAGCGCGACTCATGACCGTGATCAAGCAAGACGACCTGATTCAGAGCGTTGCCGACGCCCTGCAATTCATTTCCTACTACCACCCCGTTGACTTCATCCAGGCCATGCACGAAGCCTACCTGCGCGAAGAATCGCCAGCGGCCCGTGACTCCATCGCCCAGATCCTGATCAACTCGCGCATGTGCGCCACCGGCCATCGCCCGATCTGCCAGGACACCGGTATCGTCACCGTGTTCGTGCGCGTGGGCATGGACGTACGTTGGGATGGCGCCACCATGGGCCTGGACGACATGATCAACGAAGGCGTGCGTCGCGCCTACAACCTGCCGGAAAACGTCCTGCGAGCTTCGATCCTCGCCGACCCGGCAGGTGCGCGTAAAAACACCAAGGACAACACCCCGGCGGTCATCCACTACTCCATCGTCCCGGGTAACACCGTGGAAGTGGACGTGGCAGCCAAGGGCGGCGGCTCCGAGAACAAGTCGAAAATGGCCATGCTCAACCCGTCCGACTCAATCGTCGACTGGGTGCTCAAGACCGTTCCGACCATGGGCGCCGGCTGGTGCCCACCGGGCATGCTCGGCATCGGCATCGGCGGCACCGCCGAGAAAGCCGCAGTGATGGCCAAGGAAGTGTTGATGGAATCCATCGACATCCACGAGCTGAAAAAGCGCGGCCCCTCCAACCGTATCGAAGAGATGCGCCTGGAGCTGTTCGAGAAGGTCAACCAACTGGGCATCGGCGCCCAGGGCCTGGGTGGCCTGACCACCGTACTCGACGTGAAGATCATGGACTACCCGACCCACGCCGCCTCCTTGCCGGTGTGCATGATCCCCAACTGCGCCGCCACCCGTCACGCACACTTCGTGCTCGACGGCTCGGGCCCGGCGTCGCTGGAAGCGCCACCGTTGGACGCCTACCCGGAAATCGTCTGGGAAGCCGGCCCGTCGGCGCGTCGCGTTAACCTCGACACCCTGACACCGGAAGAAGTGCAGAGCTGGAAGCCGGGCGAAACCGTGTTGCTCAACGGCAAGATGCTCACCGGCCGCGACGCAGCGCACAAGCGCATGGTCGAGATGCTCAACAAGGGCGAAACCCTGCCGGTGGACCTCAAGGGTCGTTTCATCTACTACGTCGGCCCGGTTGATCCGGTGCGCGAAGAAGTGGTTGGCCCAGCCGGCCCGACCACCGCCACGCGGATGGACAAGTTCACCCGGCAGATCCTCGAGCAAACCGGCCTGCTGGGCATGATCGGCAAATCCGAGCGCGGCCCTACCGCCATCGAAGCGATCAAGGACCACAAGGCCGTGTACCTGATGGCCGTAGGCGGCGCTGCCTACCTGGTGGCGCAAGCCATCAAGAAGTCGCGCGTTGTGGCCTTCGCCGAACTGGGCATGGAAGCGATCTACGAGTTCGACGTGAAAGACATGCCGGTCACCGTCGCGGTGGACAGCAAGGGCGAATCCGTCCACATCACCGGTCCTGCCATCTGGCAGAAAAAGATCAGTGAAAGCCTGGCGGTAGAAGTGCAGTAAGCACCTCGCTGCAAGGATAAAAGGCGACTGCGGCCCCACGGCCCAGTCGCCTTTTTTATGGTGAATACAGTCAAATATGGGAGGGGGCAAGCCCTCTCCCACACAAGCCCACTCGCCACAAGACTCAAGCAGCACATGGTATGGTGCTCCCCCCTAATTGCAGCTGTTCATATCCGTATGATCGCGATCCCCCGCCCCCTGCGACTGACCTTCTATTCCCTGCTGATCATCGCCGGTGCCGTACTCGCCGCCGCCTTGGCCACCCGCCATGCCGAGCGCCAGGCCCTGGTGGACGACGCTGCCCGCGCCAATCAGCAGCTCGCGCTGTACGCCAACTCCCTGCACACCCTGATCGAACGCTACCGCGCCCTGCCAGCCGTGCTGGCGCTGGACTCGGAAATGATCAGCGCCTTGAAGGGCCCGCTGGATGCCACCACCCAGGATCTGCTCAACCGCAAACTGGAACGCATCAACGGCGCCGCGCAATCCTCCACCCTGGAATTGATGGACCGCACCGGCCTGGCCGTCGCCGCCAGCAACTGGGCATTGCCGAGCAGTTATGTCGGCCACAATTACGCGTTCCGCCCGTACTTCAGCCAGACCAAGAGCCAGGGCACCGGGCGGTTTTATGCCGTGGGGGTGACCACCGGCATTCCGGGTTACTTCCTCTCCAGCGCCGTGGTGGATGAGCACGAGCAGTTCCTCGGCGCCATGGTGGTAAAACTGGAGTTCCCCGAGCTAGAGCGTGAATGGGCGCAAGGCAATGACCTGCTGCTGGTCAGCGACGCGCGCGGCATTGTGTTTATCGCCAACCAGCCGGGCTGGCGCTACCGCAACCTGCGGCCGCTGTCGGAGACGGACCTGGCCGAGGTCAAGGCCACCCGCCAATACGACAAGAAACAGCTGCAACCGCTCGAGACCCAACAGCTGCAACGCTTCGATGAAAACAGCCACCTGATGCGCGTCAACGGCCCGGATGGCAATGCCAATTACATCTGGGAATCCCTGCCGCTGAAGGCCGAAGGCTGGACCCTGCACCTGCTGCGCAAACCGCAGTTCGCCTTTGAAGACCAACGCAACGCCGGCCTCGCTGCCGCCGGATCCTGGCTGGCACTGGTGTTTCTGCTGCTGTTCCTCACCCAACGCTGGCGCCTGGCCCGTTTACGCCAGCGCAGTCGCGAGGAGCTTGAGCAGTTGGTCGAGGAGCGCACCCAGGCCCTGCGCACCGCCCAGGACGGTTTGGTGCAATCGGCCAAGCTGGCGGCGCTGGGGCAGATGTCCGCCGCCCTCGCCCATGAAATCAACCAGCCATTGACCGCCCAGCGCATGCAACTGGCGACCCTGCGCCTGCTGCTCGACCACGGCCGCATCGACGACGCCTACCAGGCGCTCACGCCGCTGGACGATATGCTCACGCGCATGGCCGCGCTCACCGGCCACCTCAAGACCTTCGCGCGCAAGAGCCCAAGCGGCCTGCGCGAACGCCTGGACCTGGCCACCGTGGTCGACCAGTCCCTGCACCTGCTGGACGCGCGCCTGCGCGATGAAGCCATCGGCGTGGTCCTCGACCTGGCCCGCCCGGCCTGGGTGCGTGGCGATGCGATCCGTCTCGAACAGGTGCTGATCAACCTGTTGCGCAACGCCCTCGACGCGATGGTCGACAAACCGCGCAAACGCCTGGAAATCCGCCTGCACGCCGACCAGCAGCTGTGGCTTTTGAGCGTCAGCGACAGCGGCGGCGGAATTGCCGAAGAACACCTCAACAGCGTGTTCGACCCGTTCTTCACCACCAAGCCGGTGGGCGACGGGCTCGGCCTCGGGCTGGCGGTGTCCTACGCTATCGTGCATGAACTGGGCGGCCGCCTGATCGCCGCCAACCGTGGCGACGGTGCCGTATTTACCCTGACCCTGCCTATCGCGCTGGAGACGCCCGACCTATGTTGAACGCGGTGATTGTGGTCGATGACGAAGCCAGCATTCGCACGGCGGTCGAGCAATGGTTGAGCTTGTCCGGATTTGAAGTGCAGCTGTTCAGCCGCGCCGAGGAATGCCTGGCGAAACTGCCCAAGGACTTCCCCGGCGTGATCCTCAGCGATGTGCGCATGCCCGGCCTCACTGGCCTGGAGCTGCTCGCCGAAGTGCAACGGCGTGACGCCGACTTGCCGGTGATCCTGCTGACCGGCCACGGCGACGTGCCGATGGCCGTCGAAGCCATGCGCGACGGTGCCTACGACTTCCTGGAAAAACCCTTCAGCCCCGACGCCCTGCTCAACAGCCTGCGCCGTGCGCTGGACAAGCGCGGGCTGATCCTCGAAAACCGCCGCCTGCACCAGCAGGCCGACCATCGCGCGCAGTTGCAGAACAGCCTGCTCGGTGTGTCCCGTGGTTTGCAGAATTTGCGCCGGCAGGTGCTGGACCTGGCGAGCTTGCCAGTCAACGTGCTGATCCGTGGCGAAACCGGCAGCGGCAAGGAGCTGGTCGCGCGCTGCCTGCATGATTTCGGGCCTCGGGCGAAGAAGCCTTTTGTAGCGCTCAACTGTGCGGCCATCCCCGAGCAGCTGTTTGAAGCCGAGCTGTTCGGCCACGAAAGCGGCGCGTTCACCGGCGCCCAAGGCAAGCGCATCGGCAAGCTCGAATACGCCCATGGCGGCACGCTGTTCCTTGATGAAATCGAAAGCATGCCCCTGGCCCAGCAGGTGAAACTGCTGCGGGTGTTGCAGGAACAGAAGCTTGAGCGGTTGGGCTCCAACCAAAGTATTCAGGTGGACTTGCGTATCATCGCCGCCACCAAGCCGGACCTGCTCGAAGAGGCCCGCGCCGGGCGTTTTCGTGAGGACCTGGCGTATCGCTTGAACGTCGCGCAACTGCGCCTGCCGCCGCTGCGCGAACGCCGTGAAGATATCCCGCTGCTGTTCGACCACTTTGCGCAAAGCGCCGCCGAACGCTTGGGCCGCAGCGTTGAGCCGCTGAGCGGCGCGCAACTGGGGCGCCTGCTCAGCCATGACTGGCCGGGCAATGTGCGCGAACTGGCTAACGTTGCCGAACGCCAGGTGCTGGGGCTGGGTGAGCCGGAGCCGGAAGGCATCGAGGCCGGGCAATCCCTGGCCGCACAGCAGGAAGCCTTCGAGGCCCACTGCCTGAAAGCCGCGCTGACCCGGCATAAGGGCGACATCAAGGCAGTGCTGGCGGAGCTGCAACTGCCGCGGCGGACCCTCAATGAGAAGATGCAGCGGCATGGGTTGGTGCGCGAGATGTTTCTCTAAGCGGCTTTGGCGGCGCCCTACAGGGCCTCATCGGGGGCAAGTCGAATCGTCGCACCGCCCCTCCCACATTTCGATTTGTGAATACCTTCCAAGATGGGAGGCGGCTTGCCCCCGATGAGGCCGGCAGCCATAAGCGGATTTCCGCTCACCACCCCCAAACCATCAGCGACTTTCCGCTCAGAAAAATCCGCAAACCCTTCTAGCCCGGGCCTTCACCTACCTGGCACAGCTCCTGCTATAGCCCCAACCAGGCTGCGCACGCGCCGCTCCATAAAAACAACTAGATGAAGGATCCTTCAATGGATAACTCCAACACCTTGCCTCTGGGGTCGGCAGCTGCGCCGGCGAAAGAACGCACCACCTCCAGCCGCATCAAATCGATTTTCAGCGGCTCCGTCGGCAACATGGTCGAGTGGTACGACTGGTACGTCTACGCCGCCTTCTCGTTGTACTTCGCCAAGGCCTTCTTTCCCGCAGGCTCTTCCACCGCCCAGTTGATGAACACCGCCGCGATCTTTGCCGTGGGCTTCATCATGCGCCCGATCGGCGGCTGGCTGATGGGCATGTACGCCGACTACAAAGGCCGCAAGGCTGCATTGATGGCCTCGGTACTGCTGATGTGCTTCGGCTCATTGCTGATTGCCCTGACCCCGGGCTACGACACCATCGGCATCGGCGCACCGATCCTGCTGGTGCTCGCACGCTTGCTGCAAGGCCTGTCGGTCGGCGGCGAATACGGCACCTCGGCCACCTACCTGAGTGAAATGGCGACCAAGGAACGTCGCGGTTTCTTCTCCAGTTTCCAATATGTAACCCTGATTTCCGGCCAGCTCATCGCCCTGGCAGTGTTGATCGTGCTGCAACAAACCCTGACCACCGAGCAGCTGTATGCCTGGGGCTGGCGTATCCCGTTCGCCATCGGCGCCCTGTGCGCAGTGGTCGCGCTGTACCTGCGTCGCGGTATGGAAGAAACCGAGTCGTTCACCAAAAAGGAAAAAGCCAAGGAAAGCGCGATGCGCACCTTGATGCGTCACCCCAAGGAAGTGCTCACCGTGGTCGGCCTGACCATGGGCGGTACGCTGGCGTTCTATACCTACACCACCTACATGCAGAAATACCTGGTGAACACCGTCGGCATGAGCATCTCCGACTCCACCACCATCTCGGCGGCGACGCTGTTTCTGTTCATGTGCATACAGCCCCTGGTCGGTGGGCTGTCGGACAAGGTCGGCCGTCGGCCGATCCTGATCGCCTTCGGTATCCTCGGCACGCTGTGCACCGTACCGATCCTCACCACCCTGCACACCATCCAGACCTGGTGGGGCGCGTTCTTCCTGATCATGGCGGCGCTGATCATCGTCAGCGGCTACACCTCGATCAACGCGGTCGTTAAGGCCGAACTGTTCCCCACCGAAATCCGTGCGTTGGGCGTGGGCCTGCCGTATGCGCTGACCGTATCGATCTTCGGCGGTACCGCGGAATACATCGCGCTATGGTTCAAGAGCATCGGCATGGAAACCGGCTACTACTGGTACGTGACCGCGTGCATCGCGGTGTCGCTGGTGGTCTACGTGACCATGAAGGACACTCGCAAGCATTCGCGCATCACCACGGACTAAGCTGTGATGAGGTAAGAAATGTGAGAGGGGGCCTGCCCCCTCCCACATTTGGAATCAGGACAACTCTGCTGCACTGCGTTGTCCATACCGCCGCTGCGCATAACTCGCCCCCGCAATCATCACCACCAACACCCCCGCCAACACCGCCGACGAGCCAATGGTGCCGAAATCCAACCCGCCCTTTTCATGGGGTTTGGTCAGGAAGTCGCCCAGGGTCGCGCCGAAAGGCCGCGTGAGTACAAACGCCACCCAGAACAACAGCACGCCCGAGATTTGCGTGAGGTATCTGAGCGCTACCACCACCGCAATGGTGGAACCGATCAGCAACGCCCCGCCGCCAAAACCCAGCCCCGAGTCGTCCGCCAGAAAGTCGCCCAAGGCCGTACCCAGGGTGTTGGAGAACAGGATCGCGACCCAGTAAAACAGCTCGCCACGTGGGGTCTGCACCTTGTTCACATTCAGCGAATCACCACTGAGGTGCCACAGCGCAAAGGTGATCATCAAGAGCACGATCAGGATCATCGACCCGGCGGCATAACCCAGGCCGAGCGTGCGGTCCATAAAGTCCGACAACGTGGTACCGGCGGTGCTGGTGGACAGGATCACGATCCAGTACAGCACCGGGTTGTAGGTTTTCGAGCGCAGCTGCGTCAACAGGGTGAGCAGAAACACGCTGATCAGGATCATCGAACTGATGGCGTAGCCGACATCCAGGGTCATCGAGAGCAAGTCCCCGGCCGTTTCGCCCAGGGTGGTTGCGCAAATTTTCATGACCCAGAACGCCAGGGTGATCTGAGGAAGTTTGTTCATGGGTACGAAGGCTCCGAAGCTCAGTCTTTCAATGGGCGCAGACTGAACGCGACGCTGTGAAAATTAGGTGGCCGATGAATGAAAATTCCATAGCGCCGATGGAAATTCCCCGCCATGGCTTGCACTATGGCTGCCTTCCCGAATCTGCAGCAGGAACCCCGGCATGTCTGACGATATCCACTTCTACGAACCCGCCAACGGCCACGGCCTGCCCCATGACCCGTTCAATGCCATCGTCGGGCCACGGCCGATCGGCTGGATTTCGTCACACGACAGCGAGGGCCGCCTGAACCTGGCGCCCTACAGTTTCTTCAATGCGTTCAACTACATTCCGCCGATCATTGGTTTTTCCAGCGTCGGGCGCAAAGACAGCCTGAATAACATCGAGCAGACCGGCGAGTTCGTGTGGAACCTGGCCACCCGCCCGTTGGCCGAGCAGATGAACCAGAGCTGCGCCGCCGTTTCACCAGAGGTGAACGAGTTCGAGTTGTCCGGCCTGACGCCGGTGGCGTCGAAAATCGTTGGCGTGCCTCGAGTGGGCGAGAGCCCAGTGTCGTTCGAATGCAAGGTGACGCAGATCATCCAGCTGCAGCGCGCCGACCAGCAGTTGGTGCCGAGTTGGCTGGTGCTGGGCGAGGTGGTTGCGGTGCATATTGCCAAGTGGCTGCTCAAGGACGGCGTCTACGACACCGCCGCCGCCGAACCGATCCTGCGTGGCGGTGGCCCGGCGGATTACTTCCAATTGGGGCCTGAGGCGCTGTTCAAGATGTATCGCCCAGGTGCTACAAAACCCTGACTGAATGAAATGCAGTCAAAATGTGGGAGGGGGCAAGCCCCCTCCCACATTTGAACATCCAGATTCGTTAGTTGGCGGCAGTGGCCCAGGTCAGTTGACCTTCTTCATCTACATCAACCAGGCACTCAAGCTGCAGCGTCGCGGCATCATCGGCATCAGAGGCAGTCTTGAATTTTTGTCCATCAAGAATTTTGTGAAACTGCGGGGCGCCCATGCCATCCAGTGCCTTGACGGCGACGGCGGCGCTGTAGCCCCCCTCACCCGGTACTACGGCGGAAACGGCTTCGTGGTGGGCAAATTGTTTACGTGCCATGTTGCAGGTCCTGGCCAATGGAAAAGTCGGCCATTCTAACCCGCCAGTTGCAGGTACTCGCCATAGGCATGGGCGGCGGAGGTGTCGGTGAAGGTCTGGAAGTCCATGCTGCGCACCACCATGTCATTCAACAGCTCGGTAAAGATCATCAGGGCTGGCGAATTGAAGTAGGCGCTCATGGCCTGCTCGCTGCTCCAGAAACCCGAGACCAGCCACACATCGGGGTCGACCTGGGAATGCTGCAACGAGAATTGCAGGCAACCCTGAGCCTGACGGCCCGGTTCGATCAAACTGCTCAAGCGTGCACCGAGTTCGGTGCTGCACCCGGTGCGGGCGCGGATAAAGGCCATATGGCTCGCGGGAATGGGGGTGGACATGTTCGACTCTCCCGTTGAGAAGTGATGCTCGGCAAGCACTGTGAGGGCGTGTTGCCACAGGATCAAAGATAACGGCGCGGGTGTGGGCGCAGTTAGTCGATTCCTGCCGGCTTATTGCACAATCCTGCGAGAAGCGTAGAGAGGACGTTTGGCACCCAGGTTTTATTCCACAGGCAAACGCCTTGTTTCACTGAGATGACAGGCCCGCTGCTTGCCTGATTGGCGATGTGTCGCAGGATCAGGCAAGGATTGTGCAGAATCGACGTAACACTTTTTGAAAAGCCACGGCTAAGCTGAGCCCATCGTAAAAGCACGCAGAGGAGCCTCCATGTCGTCGCCCAGAAATAACGCCATGCCCCTTGATGCCGATATGGAAAAACAGCGCGAAGAGCTCGCTTGCATCGTCTGCCGGCATACCTGGGAAGACGGTTCATACGGCACAGCGATCACCTCACTGTTCCTGAACCGCCACAACGCCCCCCGCGATTTCATGCCGGTACTGGTCGAGCCCGCGCTGTGCATCCTGGCCCATGGCCGCAAGGAAGTGCGTTTGGCGGATGAAGTCTTCGCCTACGACCCGCTCAACTACCTGGTGTTTTCAGTCGCGATGCCGGTGGCGGGCCGAATCATCGAAGCCACCCCGGATGATCCCAACCTGTCGGTGCGCATCAATATCGACCCGGCGCAACTCACAGCCCTGATCGCCGAAGCCGGGCCGATGGGCGTGCCGTCACGGCCGACATCGCGCGGGATGTATGTCGACCGTATCGACACCCAGTTGCTCGACGCCGTGCTGCGCCTGGCGCGCCTGCTGGACTCGCCGAAAGACATCGCCATGCTCGCGCCGTTGATCAACCGGGAAATTCTCTATCGCTTGTTGCGTGGGCCACAGGGTTATCGCCTGTATGAAATTGCCGTGACCAACAGTCAGAGCCATCGCGTCAGCCAGGCGATCAAGTGGTTGAACGGCAACTACGAGCAACCGCTGCGCATCGATGACCTGGCCAAGGAAGTGAACCTCAGCGTCTCGACCTTGCACCACCGGTTCAAGGCAATTACCGCCATGAGCCCGCTGCAGTATCAGAAGCAACTGCGCTTGCAGGAAGCGCGGCGGTTGATGATTGCCGAAGGGCTGGAAGCTTCGGCGGCAGGGTATCGGGTGGGGTATGAAAGCCCATCGCAGTTCAGCCGCGAGTACAGCCGGTTGTTTGGTGCACCGCCGCTTAGGGATCTGGCAAGACTGCGCCAAAGCATCTGACACACTGAGGTTAAACATGTGGGAGGGGGCTTGCCCCCTCCCACATTTGTCCTGCGGCGGTCTTTAGTCCAGGGTTCGCGGGAGCTGCAAGGTGACGCGCAAGCCGCCCTCGCGCAAATTCTGCAAGCTCACTTCGCCGCCATGGCTGTGAGCGATGTTGCGCGCAATCCCCAGACCCAAGCCGTAACCCTGCTGCTGCCCGGCGAGACGAAAGTGCGGCTCGAACACCTGCTCCAACCGCTGCTCCGGCACACCGGGGCCTTCGTCATCCACGTGCAAAATGAACTCCGCACCATCATCCTCAATGTGCAAATGCGCGTTCTGCCCGTACTTCAAGGCGTTGTCGATCAGGTTGCCGATGCAGCGTTTAAGCGCCAGCGGCTTGCCCGGGTAGGCTGCCAACGCCGCGCCATCCAGGGTCACGCGGCCGTTGCCGTTGGGCGCCACATACGGTTCCACCAGGCATTCGAGCACGTGGTTGAGGTCGACCGGCTGGATGTTTTCGTGGATATCGGTGTCTTTCACGCATTGCAGCGCGCCCTTCACCAGCAGCTCCAGCTCATCCAGGTCGCGGCCGAATTTGGTTTGCAGGTTCTCGTCTTCGAGCAATTCCACGCGCAGGCGCAGGCGGGTGATGGGCGTGCGCAGGTCGTGGGAAATCGCGCTGAACAACTGGCTGCGCTCGGTCAGGTAACGGCTGATGCGTTCGCGCATGGCGTTGAATGCACGCCCCACTTCCACCACTTCGCTGCCGCCGCCTTCGGCCACCGGCTCCACATCCGCGCCCAGGGACATGTCCCGCGCCGCCCGCGCCAGGCGCTTGAGCGGCCGGCTCTGCCAGTGCACCAGCAGGCCGATGAACAGCAGCAGGAAACCGCTGGTCAGCACGATAAACCACACCTGCTGGGACGGCAGGCCTTGTTCTTCAAGGCTGGTGTAGGGCTCGGGCAGCAGCGAGGCGATGTACAGCCACTCACCCGGTGCCAGCTGGATCTGGGTCACCAGCACCGGTGGGTTCACCGGTTCCAGGGTTAACGCGTAATGCGCCCAGGAACGTGGCAACTCATCGAGCTTGAGGCCGGCGTTGAAGATGCGCAGGTCTTCGGCGCTGACGAACTCCACCGAGATATGCACATCGGCGCCGAGGGTCTGGCGCAGCACTTCGTCCACCGCCACCAGCACCGCCTGTTTGCGCGGGGTTTGCGGCAGTATCTCCATGTCCAGCGGGCGATCGTTGAGGGTCACCACAAAGCGCGTGCCGCCCATGCTGCGCAACTGGTCGAGGACCAACGGCCGGTAGGCCACCGGCAACGAACGGAAATAACTCACGCTGGCGGTCATCGAATGCGCCAGGCTGCGGGCACTGGTGACCAGGCCTTCGAGCTGGGTGGCACGCAATTGCGAAACCCAGATCACGCTGGACAACGCCTGGGCGAACAGAACCGCGAGCAAGGTCAGCAGCAGCATGCGCCCCAGCAGCGAACGCGGCACCGGGAAGCGCCGGCGGCGCTCGGTCAGGTGTTCAGTGGGCATTGCCGGCAACCACGCTGGCTGCCAGTTGATAACCGCTGCCGCGCACGGTGCGGATCAGCTTCGGAGGTTTTTCGGTATCGCGCAGGCGTTGGCGCAGGCGGCTCACGGCCATGTCGACGATCCGGTCCAGCGGCATCAGGTCGCGGCCACGGGTGGCGTTGCCGATGGTGTCGCGGTCGAGAATCTGTTGTGGGTGGTCGAGAAACAACTTGAGCAGCGCGAAGTCGGCGCCGGACAGAATCACCTCTTCCCCGTCCACGTGAAACAGCCGGTGGCTGATCATGTCCAGGCGCCATTCACCGAACACCAACACGTCGCCACCGCCGCTGCGCTCCTGGCCGAACTGGCAGCGGCGCAACAGGGCCTTGATCCGCGCCTGCAGCTCGCGCGGGCTGAACGGCTTGCCGATGTAATCGTCGGCCCCCAGCTCCAGGCCGATCACACGGTCGGCCTCGTCGGAGCTGGCGGTGAGCATGATGATCGGCACCTGCGCCTGGCGCGGGTGCTGGCGGATCCAGCGGCAAAGGCTGAAACCGTCTTCGTCCGGCAACATCACATCAAGGATAACCAGGTCGCACGGCGCCTCGTTCATCGCCTGGCGGAACCCCGCGCCATCCGGCACGCCACGCACCTGGAAACCGGCGCGACTGAGGTAGGTTTGCAGCAATTCGCGGATTTCCTGGTCGTCGTCGACGAGGAGAATGGATTTACTGATTACGCTCACGGGGTCCTCCTTGTTGTTATGGGGTGTACTTGAGGGCCTCATCGGGGGCAAGCCCCTCCCACACTGGAATGCATTTCAAATTGTGGGAGGGGCGGTGCGACGATTCGACTTGCCCCCGATGAGGCCATCACTGCCTATGCAAAAGCCTGCTCCAGTGCAACGCCAGCCCCGGTCAACCCGGAATACGGTGCGGTCACCAACCACACCGGAATGCCTTTGAAGTAGTCGCTCATGCAGCCTTTGTCACTGAAGCTTCTGGCAAAGCCGCTGTTGATAAAGAAGTCGGCAAACCTCGGTATCACCCCGCCCACGATATACACACCACCGCGTCCACCGGTGGTCAGCACGTTATTGCCGGCAACCCGGCCCAGCCAGATGCTGAACTGGTCCAATACTTCCATGGCGATCGGATCGCCCGCCAGCCCCGCCGCCGTAATGGCTTCGGGCGTGTCCAGTACCGGCACATGCCCGTCGACCGCACAGATCGCCCGGTACAGACGCGGCAAACCGCCACCGCTCAACGCGGTCTCGGCGCTGACGTGGCCGATCTCAGTGTAGATGTGCTGCCACAGCTGGGTTTCACGCGGGCTGCTCAGGGGCAGGTCAACGTGCCCGCCCTCCCCCGGCAACGCCGCAAAGCGGCCGGCGCCGAGGTCCAGCAGCGTGCCAACGCCCAGGCCAGTGCCCGGGCCGATCACCACCGCCGGGCGCAACGGCTCCGGCGTGCCTGCGCAGACCACGCGAAATTCGTCGGGTTGCAGGCGGGTCATGCCCAGGGCCATGGCCGAGAAGTCATTGACCAGCAGCAGCTCATCCACTTGCAACGTCTGGCAAAACGCAGTCTTGCTCAGGCGCCAGTGATTGTTGGTGAATTTAAATTCATCCCCGCTCACCGGCCCGGCGACCGACAGGCACACCGCGCCGATATCGCCGATTTTAAGCCCCTCTTCCTGCAGATAGACCTTGATCGCGTCTTCAGGGCTTTTGTGATCCGCCGTGGCATGCACCCGAATCGAATGCAGTGCCGAATCCTGCCACAACGCAAAACGGGCGTTGGTACCCCCGATATCACCGACCAGCGCAAGTTTCACTTAAGCGTCTCCAAGGCACAGGTAAAGGCGCTGGCGCCCTGCTCTGCGGAGCTTGCGGCCAAGCGCATAAATGCAAACAGTTCGCGACCGGCCCCCACGTTATTGCCCAACAGGCCCGTGGCAGGCGTGCGCGCTGCAAATTCTTCGGCGTCCACTTTAAGCTCCAAGGTGCCGGTGACGCCATCTACACGAATGATGTCGCCATCGCGCACACGTGCCAGCGGCCCGCCGCTCTGGGCTTCGGGGTTCACGTGGATCGCGGCGGGGATCTTACCCGACGCGCCGGACATACGCCCGTCTGTCACCAACGCGACTTTAAAGCCACGGTCCTGCAGCACGCCGAGGAACGGGGTCATCTTGTGCAGTTCGGGCATGCCGTTGGAGCGCGGGCCCTGGAAGCGCATCACCGCGACAAAGTCTTTTTCCAGCTGGCCGGCCTTGAAGGCGTCGGCCAGGTCCTGCTGGTCCTGGAACACCACCGCCGGCGCTTCGACCACCTGGTGCTCAGGCGCCACGGCAGAGACTTTCATCACCCCACGGCCGAGGTTGCCTTCCATCACGCGCAAGCCGCCTTCCGGCGAGAACGCACGGGCCACAGGGCGCAGGATGGTTTCGTCGAGGCTCTCGATGGGGCCGTCGCGCCAGATCAGCTCGCCGTCGACCAGGAACGGTTCCTGGGTGTAGCGGCTCAGGCCCTTGCCGGCCACGGTGTTGACGTCTTCGTGGAGCAAGCCGGCTTCGAGCAGTTCGCGGATCAGGAACGACATGCCGCCCGCCGCCTGGAAGTGGTTGATATCGGCCTTGCCGTTTGGATACACGTGGGACAGGGTCGGCACCACCTCGGAGAGGTCGGCCATGTCGTCCCAGGTCAGGATGATACCTGCCGACATGGCGATGGCCGGCATGTGCAGGGTGTGGTTGGTGGAACCGCCGGTGGCGTTGAGGGCGATGATGGAGTTGACGATGGACTTCTCGTCGACGATCTCGCCGATCGGCGTGAAGTTGCCGTTGGCCTTGGTCAGACGCGTGACCTGGTGCGCGGCTTCGCGGGTCAGCGCGTCACGCAACGGCGTGTAGGGGTTGACGAACGACGCGCCGGGCAAGTGCAGGCCCATCACTTCCATCAGCAGTTGGTTGGTGTTGGCGGTGCCGTAGAAGGTGCAGGTGCCGGGGCTGTGGTAGGACTTCATCTCCGATTCCAGCAGCTCTTCGCGAGTGGCCTTGCCTTCGGCATAGCGCTGGCGAACATCGGCTTTCTGTTTGTTGGAAATGCCCGACGGCATCGGGCCGCCCGGTACGAAGATCATCGGCAGGTGGCCGTAGCGCAGCGCGCCCATCATCAGGCCCGGCACGATCTTGTCGCAGATGCCCAGCATCAGCGCGGCATCGAACATGTTGTGGGACAGCGCTACCGCCGTGGACATGGCGATGACTTCGCGGCTGAGCAGGCTCAGCTCCATGCCGGGCTCGCCCTGGGTCACGCCGTCGCACATGGCGGGCGTGCCGCCGGCGAACTGGCCGACCGAGCCGACTTCGCGCAGGGCTTTCTTGATCTGTTCCGGGAAATGTTCGTACGGCTGGTGCGCCGAGAGCATGTCGTTATATGACGAAACAATTGCCACGTTGGCGGCATTCATCATTCGCAGACTATTTTTATCTTCAGTGCCGCAACCGGCCACGCCGTGGGCGAAGTTGGCGCATTGCAGCTTGCCGCGCATCGGACCGTCGCTGGCTGCGCCGCGAATGAGCGCAAGGTAGGCCTCGCGGGTGGCGCGGCTGCGGGCGATAAGCCGTTCGGTGACCTCAAGGACGCGGGGATGCATGTGTAGAACTCCAGGCTAACGGATGTGGCGACCCTCGTTCCTATGCTGTTCAAACGCCCGCAGCTCATGGGATGGCAGGGTGTCGTTTGAATCATCGGACCAGTTGATTCAGGTCACTCGTTGTAGATTGAACAAAATATTGCCACTAAAAAGGCTTGTTTTCTATTTTTATGCGAATAATCTTGTAATTCTTACAACAAATCGACGACAGGCACTTTCCAATGACTCTTCGTATCGCAATCAATGGTTTTGGCCGTATCGGCCGTAATGTCCTGCGCGCACTGTATACCCAAGGCTACCGCCAGGATTTGCAGATCGTCGCCATCAATGATCTGGGCGACAGCTCGATCAATGCCCACCTGCTCAAATACGACACCGTACACGGTACTTTCGACGCAGAGGTCGCCCACGATCAGGAAAGCCTGACCGTCAATGGTGACCGGATTGCCGTGAGTGCCATTCGCAACCCGGCCGACCTGCCGTGGGCTGCACACAAGATCGACGTAGTGTTCGAATGCACCGGCCTGTTCACCGACCGTGACAAGGCCGCCGCCCATATTACCGCCGGCGCGCGCAAGGTGATCATTTCGGCCCCGGCCAAAGGCGCAGACGCCACCGTGGTTTACGGCGTCAACCATGACATTTTGCGTCAATCCCACCAGATCATCTCCAACGCGTCGTGCACCACCAACTGCCTGGCGCCTGTGGCTCAGGTGCTGCACCGCGAGCTGGGCATCGAAAGCGGCCTGATGACCACCATTCATGCCTACACCAATGACCAGAACCTGACCGACGTCTACCACACCGACCCGTACCGCGCACGCTCGGCCACCCAGAACATGATCCCGAGCAAAACCGGCGCCGCTGAAGCGGTCGGCCTGGTGCTGCCGGAACTGGCGGGCAAGCTGACCGGCATGGCGGTGCGCGTGCCGGTGATCAACGTGTCGCTGGTGGACCTCACGGTGACGCTGAAAAAAGAAGCCACGGCAGAGGAAGTCAACGCGCTGCTTAAAGAAGCCAGCCAGCACTCGAAAATCCTTGGTTACAACACCCTGCCGCTGGTTTCCAGCGACTTCAACCATAACCCGCTGTCGTCGATTTTCGATGCCAATCACACCAAGGTCAGCGGCAAACTGCTGAAAGTGCTGGCTTGGTATGACAACGAGTGGGGCTTCTCAAACCGTATGCTGGATAACTGCCTGGCTTTGTGTAACGCCGAGTAAATCCGTTTTGTGATGAGCTTTATGTGGGAGGGGGCTTGCCCCCTCCCACATTTGATCCATGTAGGCCTGCAGAAATAGGTCCTTGCCATTTCAGTTGATGATAAGCATTATCATTAACTGCAAATCGGTCTGGTATCACTGTGAGCCAATCTCGCTTCAACCAAGTCTTTCTCACCCAACGGGTGATTCTGCTTCGCACCTTGCAGCGGATGGTGAATAACCACAGCACCGCCGAGGACCTGTTGCAGGAAACCTACCTGCGCGTCACCCGGGCCCTCAGCGAGCGGCCGATCGATCACCTCGAACCCTTCGTCTATCAAACCGCGCGCAACCTGGCGCTGGATCACCTTCGCTCGCGTCGGATCCAGGCCCGCACGCTGCAGGAAGATGTCCCGTTGGACATCCTGCAAAGCGTCGCCGCCCCCATCAGCACTCCCGAAGACGCCACCCAGGCCGAGCAATTGCTCGAGCACCTGAGCGTCAGCCTGGGCCAGTTGAGCGCCCGCCAGCAGCAGATCTTCATCCTCAGCCGTCTGCACGGGTGCAGCTACCAGGAGATTGCCGATCAGCTGGAAGTGTCCTTGAGCACCGTGCAAAAGGAACTGAAATTGATCATGGCCATCTGTGTAGGTGTGGCCGAAAGGCTGGATCGGCCTTAAGCTCCACCCGACAGACATGTCGAACCAAGCTGTAGGAAAGATGAACAGAACGTGGCGAAGACCCGAGGCACACCGTGACGGACCCGAATAACCTGCGCCCCCATGAGCTGGCTCATGAGGTGTTGCAAGACCTGGCTATGGACCAAGCCCTCGACTGGCTGATCGCTTTGCAGTGCCCGCAGCCCGGGCAGCAGGCCAAGTTTGAGGCCTGGCTGGCTAGCGATCCCGCCCACGCGCTCGCCTTCGACAAGGCCCAGGCCGCCTGGGGTGGCGCGCCGGTGTACAGCGCCGCCGTCGCCCTGGCCGCACCGCGCAAGCCCAGCGCCTGGCGCCGCATCCAACCGCATTGGAAGCCCTTGGCCACCGCCGCCGTGCTGTTGATCGGCCTGTTCAGCTTCAGCAACCTGCCGGTGCGCCTGCAAGCCGACCACCTCACCGTGGTCGGCGAACGCCAGCGCCTGCAATTGGACGATGGCTCCAAGGTGCTGCTCAACACCAACTCGGCGTTTTCCAGCAGCATCCAGGACCACCAGCGCGTCGCCCGCCTGTACCAGGGCGAGGCATTTTTCGAAATCGCCCCCAGCCATGGCCAGCCCCTGGAAATCGACGCCGGCCCGGTGCGCGCCAGCGTGCGCGACACCGACTTCGCCGTGCGCTACCTCAACGGCGAAGCCCAGGTGCAGGTGCAACGCGGCGACGTGGACCTGAGCAACACCTTCGACGACGCCCGCGTGCGCCTGCGTGCCGGTGAAAGTATCCGCATCGGGCCCAAGGGTTTTGGCCAACCGGCCAAGCTCAATGCCAACAAAGACCTGGCCTGGGTGCAGGGTCGGCTGATTTTCGAAAACTGCCCGATGAGCGAAGTGCTCGCCGAGCTGCGTCGCTATTACCCCGGCTGGATCGTCAACACCAACGACCAGCTTGCCAGTGTCGCCGTCACCGGCAACTACCGCCTCGACCAGCCCCTGGACGTGTTGCGCTCCCTGGCGCACATCACCTCGGCCAAGCTGTCGGAATACCCCGCGCTGGTGATTTTGAACTAAATGAGAATTATTTTTACTCGATAGCCCTCGGCGGTACGTCTCGTCTTAGCCAATGCAACTGATTCCTATTTGATTCGGTTCGCAACTATAAGATTCGTACCCCGGAGCGCTCTCGATGTCCTCTCGTTTCAACCGCCGGTCTTCTTCGCCCGTGCTGTCCTTGCTGACCGCTGCCATCCTGCTGGCCGGCGCGCCAGTGATGACCGCCACCGCCGCCGAACCCGCGCCGCGCAGCCACGGCAACTACAACTTCCAGATCGAGCAACAGCCACTGGTGTCGGCGCTCAACGCTTTCACTGCGGTGACCGGCTGGCAGGTCGGCTTGCCGGCAGAGTTGGGCCAGGGCGTGTCGTCCCCTGGCGTGCGCGGCCCGTTGTCGCCGGAAAAGGCCCTGGACCGGCTGTTGGTGGGGACCAACCTGAGCTACCGCAAACTGGGCAATAACAACATCGTCCTGGAAAAACGCGCAGCAGGCAGCACCCTCAACCTGCAACAGGTGACCATCAGCGCCACCCGTAACGAGCAGGACGTGAACAGCGTGCCAAGCACCGTCAGCGTGCATGACCGCGAAGAGCTGGACCGCCAGAACGTGAACAACATTCGTGAGCTGGTGCGTTACGAGCCGGGCGTCTCCGTGGGTGGCGCGGGTACCCGCGCGGGTAACGCCGGCTTCAACATTCGCGGCATTGATGGCGACCGCATCCTTACTCAGGTGGACGGTGTGGAAGTGCCAGGCAACTTCTTCAACGGCCCCTACGCCAAGACCCGCCGCAACTATGTCGACCCGGAAATCGTCAAGCGCGTCGAAATCCTGCGCGGCCCGGCCTCGGCCCTCTACGGCAGCAGCGCCATTGGCGGCGCGGTGAGTTACTTCACCCTCGATCCGGATGACATCATCAAGCCCGGCCAGGATTTCGGCGCGCGCCTGAAAACCGGCTACAGCTCTGCCGACGAAAGCTGGCTGACCTCCGGCACCGTCGCCGGCCGCGTGCAGGACTTCGACGGTTTGCTGCACCTGAGCCAGCGCAACGGCCACGAGACCGAATCCTACGACGGCAACAACGCCACCGGCCTGCAGCGCACCGGCGCCAACCCGGAAGAGGCGCGTACCACCAACATCCTGGCGAAGCTGGGCTGGAACTATGGCGATGACAACCGCCTGGGCCTGACCTACGAGAAGTACAAGGATGACCGCGACGTCAATCTGAAGAACGCGGTGGGCGGCCCGTTCATCGGTGGCAGAGGCTTCAACCTCTACCGCGACCGTCGGGGTAACGACACCATTACCCGTGAGCGTTTCGGCCTGGAAAACACCTTCGCCCTTGAGTCGCCGGTTGCCGACCGCATCAAGACCAGCCTCAATTACCAGATCGCCAAGACCGACCAGACCACGGCCGAGATCTACCAGTCCGGGCGTCGCGTCTTGCGGACCCGAGACACGCTTTACCAGGAAAAACAGTGGATCTTCGACGCACAACTGGACAAAGCATTCAGCCTCGGTGAAACCGATCACCAAGTGACCTACGGCACCACACTCAAGCAACAAAAAGTTACCGGCTCGCGCGAAGGCAACGCGACCTGCGTAGCGGTCGGCAGTGGCTGCACCGCCATTGGCGCACCCAGCCCGGTCGCCACCGACAGTGTGAGGAAGTCCAGCGACTTCCCGGACCCGACCATCAACACCTATTCGCTGTTCGCCCAGGACCAGATCAGTTGGGACAAATGGACCTTCCTGCCGGCCGTGCGCTACGACTACACCCAGCTCAAACCCAAGCTGACCCAGGAATTCCTCAATACGGTTAACCCTACGGGTGCTGGCTCGGTCAGCGACAAGGAAAAAACCTGGCACCGTGTGACGCCCAAGTTTGGCCTGACCTACGCGCTGACCGATCACTACACCTGGTTCGGCCAATACGCCGAAGGTTTCCGCACGCCGTCGGCCAAGGCGCTGTACGGCCGCTTTGAAAACCTCAACCTGGGCTACACCGTCGAGCCCAATCCGGACCTCAAGCCCGAGACCAGCAAAGGTATCGAAACCGGCCTTCGCGGCAAATTCGACGAGGGTTCCTTCGAAATCGCAGTGTTCTACAACAAGTACCGTGACTTTATCGATGAAGACAACGCCGTAGTCGGTGGCTCTGTCGAGCAGTTCCAGGCCGTCAACATCAAGCGCGCCACCATCAAAGGGGCCGAAGCCAAGGGCCGCCTGAACCTGGATGCCTTCGGCGCACCACAAGGCCTGTACACCCAGGGTTCGGTCTCTTATGCCTACGGTCGCAATGACGAAAACGGTGAACCGCTGAACAGCGTCAACCCGCTCAAGGGCGTGTTCGGCCTGGGCTACGACCAGGACAATTACGGCGGCCTGCTGAGCTGGACCCTGGTGAAGAAGCAGGATCGCGTCGACAGCTCCACCTTCCACGCGCCGGACGGCGCCACCAGCGGCCCGTTCAAGACGCCCGGCTTCGGCGTTCTCGACCTGACCGCCTACTACAAAGTCACCAACGACGTGACCATCAACGGTGGCCTCTACAACCTGACCGACAAGAAGTACTGGAACTGGGATGACGTGCGCAGCTACGACAGCGTTGGCGAAGCCGCAGTGACCGGCCCCGCCAACCTCGACCGCCTGACCCAGCCCGGCCGCAACTTTGCGATCAACGTGATCTGGGATATCTGACGACAGCCACCTCGCCCCGCCGCAATTTTCGCAGGCGGGGTGAGGTTTTTTTACTGTGCCGCGTCTTCTTGTTCGTCTATTTGATAACGGCTCTCTTTCAGAGCAACAAGGCGCTCCCCTTCTCAAGGACTTTTTTCATGACCGCTACTCCTACCGCAGATCGCCCAAGCCTGCGCTCCCAGCGCCTGAACCAGATCACCAACGAGCCGCACACCAAGCTCGACGCTTTGGTCAAAGCTCACGCACCGTTTGAAACCCAGGCCAACTTCGCGCGTTTCGTGGTGGCGCAGTACCTGTTCCAATCGGAACTGGTGGCGCTGTACACCGATGCCGAATTGATCAAGATCGTGCCTGACCTGGCCGCACGCTGCCGCGCCGACGCCGCCAAGCTCGACCTGGCCGACCTCGACACCGACGTGCCGGCACCGGTCGCCGGCGCAGTGAGCAACCCAAGCAAGGCTGAGGCGTTGGGCTGGCTGTTCGTGTCCGAGGGCTCCAAGCTGGGCGCCGCGTTCCTGATCAAACGCGCCGTAGGCCTGGGCCTGAGCGAAACCTTCGGCGCCCGCCACCTCGGCGAGCCGGCCGGTGGTCGCGCCGAAGGCTGGAAGAGCTTCACCCGCACCCTCGACGGCCTGGAATTCAGCGCCGAAGAAGAAGCCGCGGTGGAGAAAGGCGCGGTCGATGCGTTTGTGCGCTTCACCGTGTTGCTGGAACAGGCGTACGCTAGCGCCCCTGAACTGGCCTGATCCCCGAATTGGAATGAGGTCAGTGTGGGAGGGGGCTTGCCCCCCTCCCACATTTGGCCCTGATTTCAAAACTGATTTTCTGCGATAACCAACCCATGACCGGCACCCCCCAATCCACCTCGAAAATCGCACAGATCCTGTTCGGCCTGCTGGCCTACGTCAGCCTGGGCATCGGGCTGGTGGCGATTGTCATACCGGGTTTGCCCACCACCGAATTCATCCTGCTTGCCGCCTGGGCAGCCACCAAAAGCTCGCCGCGCCTCAGCGCCTGGCTGGAAAACCACCGGCTGTTCGGGCCGATCCTGTTCAACTGGCGCAATGGCAAGATCATCGCCCGTCGCGCCAAGGTCAGCGCCACCGTGAGCATGCTGCTGTGCGCCATCCTGATGCTGGTGATGCTCGACCACGGCTGGCCGATCTACCTGGCGATTGCCGGGATGAGCCTGGGCAACCTGTGGATCTGGTCGCGCCCGGAACGGCTTGCAGCGCCCGTATAACAACGCCTGTAGGCATTCCCCTACCGCTCATCGCCTGCCCCTCACGAAATACTTTGTTACGCCGATGTTTCAGACATAGCGCTGAAGGGACTTGGCCTGCACTGCATGCCTTCCAACAAGTCCATTCGCGAGTAAGCCTATGTTCAACGCCCTCTCCATCCGCTTGAAAATCGTGCTGCTGTCCGGCCTTTGCCTGCTGGGGGTGATTGCGCTGGTCGTCGGCATCAATCTCTACAACACCGCTCAAAACGACCAATTGGTCAGCGATTCAAGCTCGCGCATGCTCACCGCCAGCGTGCAACAACTATTGCAAGCCAAGGCTGCCGAGCAGGCGGTGCAGTTGCAGAAAACCTTCGGCGAAAACCTCACCGTGGCCACCGCCCTCGCCGATCAGGTCAAAGACCTGCGCGCCCTCGCCGCCAAACGCGCGCTGGAACCCGGCGCCCTGCGTGAAGAACTCAACCAGAGCCTGAAAACCACCTTCGAACGCAACAGCAAAGTGCTGGGCATCTGGCTGTCGTTCGAGCCCAATGGCCTGGATGGCAAGGACAGCGACTTCGTCGACGACAAAGCCCGCGTCTCCAATGAAAAAGGTCGTTTCTCCAGCTACTGGAGCCGTGCCGGCGGTGCAGGTTTGAATACGATCATGGTCGAGGAAGACTTGACCAAGACCAGCCTCAACCTCAACGGTACACCCTACAACATCTGGTACACCTGCCCACGGGACACCCGCAGTGTGTGCCTGCTCGACCCGTACGAAGATACCGTGGCCGGCAAACCCGTGCTGATGACCACCATTTCCCTGCCGCTGTTGGTGGACGGCAAAGCCATTGGCGTGGTCGGGGTCGACATCGCCCTCAACACCCTGCAAGGCGTTACCGATGCCGCGCAGAAAGACCTGTTCAACGGTGCCGCGCACCTGGAGATTCTGTCCGGCACCGGCCTGATCGCCGCCTACAGCGGCGAGCCGGCCAAGGTTGGCAAGAACCTGATCGACACCCTCGGCGCCGAAGGCAAGGAAATCGTGCAACTGCTGGCCAGCGACCGCCCGATGATCCGCGAACAGGACGACACCATTCGCGCGGTGTACCCGGTAAAACCGATTGCCGATGCCAAGTCCTGGGGCGTGGTGATCAAACTGCCCAAGGCCGTGATGCTGGCCGATAACGTCAAGCTGCAAGGCCTGCTCGACGACGCCCAGGCTGCGGGCACCCTCAAGGCATTGCTGGTGGGCGCCGCTGCCGGCCTGCTGGGTTTGCTGCTGATCTGGCTGACCGCCACCGGTGTCACCCGGCCGATCAACAGCGTGGCCGCCATGCTCAAGGACATCGCCAGCGGCGACGGCGACCTCACCCAGCGCCTGGCCTACGCCAAGAAAGATGAACTGGGCGAGTTGGTGAACTGGTTCAACCGCTTCCTCGACAAGCTGCAACCGACCATCGCACAGATCAAGCAAAGCATCACCGAAGCGCGTGGCACGGCGGATCAGTCGTCGGCCATCGCGCGCCAGACCAGCGAAGGCATGCAGGTGCAGTTCCGCGAAATCGACCAAGTGGCCACCGCCTCCAACGAAATGAGCGCCACCGCCCACGATGTCGCCAACAGCGCCTCCAACGCCGCCAGCGCGGCACGCGGCGCCGACCAGTCGGCACGCGAAGGCATGTCGATCATCGAGCAGAGCACCCGCGACATCACCACCCTGGCCGAAGAGGTCAGCAAGGCCGTGGGCGAAGTCGAGGCCCTGGCGGTGAACAGCGAGCAGATCGGCTCAGTGTTGGAAGTGATCCGCAGCATTGCCGAGCAGACCAACTTGCTGGCGCTCAACGCCGCGATCGAAGCCGCGCGTGCCGGGGAAAGCGGTCGCGGTTTTGCGGTGGTGGCCGATGAAGTACGCAACCTGGCCAAACGCACCCAGGATTCCGTGGAGGAAATCCGCCTGGTGATCGAGCGCATCCAGAGCGGCACCCGTGGCGTGGTCGCCACCATGCATTCGAGCCAGAGCCAGGCCCAGAGCAATGCAGGGCAGATCCATCAGGCGGTGCAAGCCTTGGGCAAAATCAGCGATGCGGTGACGGTGATCAGCGACATGAACCTGCAAATCGCCAGCGCCGCCGAGCAGCAAAGCGCCGTGGCCGAAGAGGTCAACCGCAACGTCTCGGCGATTCGCACCGTCACCGAAACCCTCACCGGCCAAGCCACCGAGTCGGCGGCCATCAGCAGCCAGCTCAATGCCTTGGCCAGCCAGCAGATGAAGTTGATGGATCAGTTCAGGGTTTAAGCAATCTCAACGACACCTGGGGCTGAATGTGGGAGGGGGCTTGCCCCCGATGGCAGTGTGTCAGCTAAAAATAATCCAGCTGAACCACCGCTATCGGGGGCAAGCCCCCTCCCACATTTAGATCACTTTTGTATCAGAGACCGGGCCAGGCTTTAACGAACGCCGCCACCTCTTCTTTCGGCGCGGTACGCGGCGGGTTTTGCGGCGTGCCCAGATACAGGAAGCCAATCACTTCCTCATCCGCCGTCAGCCCCAGCCCTTTGGCCACGTGGGCCGAGTAGGACAGCTCGCCAGTGCGCCACACCGCACCAATCCCCTGGGCGTAGGCTGCCAGCAAGATGCCGTGGGCAGCACAGGCGGCGGCCAGCAGTTGCTCGGACTTGGGCACCTTGAAGTGCTCCTGCAGGCGCGCGATCACCACCACTACCAGCGGCGCACGCAAGGGGCCGTTCTGGGCCTTGTCGATAGCGGCTTGCGGCGCGTCGGCGTCCTGCAGGCGCGCGGCTTCGGCCAGCAGCGTGCCCATCTGCTCACGGGCCGCGCCTTCTACGGTGAGGAAACGCCAAGGGCGCAACTGGCCGTGGTCGGGTGCGCGCATGGCGGCGGCGAACAGCACGTCGCGCTGCTCCTGGGTCGGTGCCGGTTCCAACAGGCGCGGCACGGAAACACGGTTGAGCAAAGCGTCGAGAGCCTGCATTGGCCACCTCCAGATAAAAATGTGCGGCCATTCTAGCGGGAATGAATCGGGAAGCCACCAAACGATAATTGCTCTTATTCATTCCCCCCGGCCCTGTTAGACTTTGCGACCTTATTTTCAGCCTTCGTCCGGGAAACTCGATGTTCCGTTCGCTTCTTCGTCTGTCCGTCGCATGCATGGCCCTGGGCCTGGCTGCGTGCGATGACGCCCCGCGCTTCACCAAGGCCGAGCCGGGTGAATCGCGGGCCGGCGGCGCGACGACGGTGAACAAGCGCGACCAGAACGCGTTTTCCCTGCCCTCGGCCAACCTGTCGCCCACCCGCCGTCTGGATTTCAGCGTCGGCAACAGCTTCTTTCGCAGCCCCTGGGTGATCGCGCCGTCCACCACCACTGCGCGTGATGGCCTTGGCCCGCTGTTCAACACCAATGCCTGCCAGAACTGCCATATCAAGGACGGCCGTGGCCACCCGCCACTGCCCGACGCGGCCAATGCGGTGTCGATGCTGGTGCGGCTGTCAATCCCTGGCACACCGGCCTACGCCAAGCTCATCGAGCAAATGGGCGTAGTGCCCGAGCCGGTCTACGGCGGGCAATTGCAAGACATGGCTGTGCCCGGCGTTGCGCCCGAAGGCAAGGTGCGGGTCGACTACACACCGGTCAACGTCACCTTCAAGGACGGCACGGTGGTTGAGTTGCGCAAGCCCGACCTGCAGATCACCCAGCTCGGCTACGGCCCGATGCACCCGGATACACTGTTTTCGGCACGGATTGCGCCGCCGATGATCGGCCTCGGCTTGCTCGAAGCCATCAGCGACGCGGATATCCTGCGCAACACCGACGCGCAAACCGCCGACCCGCAAGCCCTCGTCGGCCGCGCCAATTGGGTCTGGGATGACGCCCAGCACAAAACCGTGCTCGGGCGTTTTGGCTGGAAAGCCGGGCAACCCAACCTCAATCAACAAAATGTTCACGCGTTTTCTGGTGATATGGGCCTCACCACGTCCCTGAGGCCGTTCGATGACTGCACCGATGCCCAAGTCGCCTGCAAACAGGCGCCCAACGGCGATGGCCCGGAGGGCGAGCCGGAAGTCAGCGACAACATCCTGCGCCTGGTGCTGTTCTACACCCGCAACCTCGCCGTGCCGGCACGCCGTGGCGTCGACACGCCGCAGGTGCTGGCCGGCAAAAACCTGTTCTATCAGGCCGGCTGCCAGGGTTGTCACAAGCCGGCGTTCACCACGGCCGCCTCTGCTTCCGAACCCGAGCTGGCCAACCAGGTGATCCGCCCCTACAGCGACTTGCTGTTGCACGACATGGGCGCAGGCCTGGCCGACAACCGCAGCGAATTCAAGGCCGGTGGCCGCGACTGGCGCACCGCGCCGTTGTGGGGCATCGGCCTGACCGAGACCGTGAGTGGCCACACCCAGTTTTTGCATGACGGCCGCGCCCGCAACCTGCTCGAGGCCGTGCTGTGGCACGGCGGTGAAGCGCAAGCGGCGCAGCAGCATGTGTTGTCCTTTAATGCTGAGCAGCGCGCGGCGTTGCTGGCGTTCCTGAATTCTTTATAAGCTTCGCCCCACTTACAGAAGGGAGCTCGACATGTTCCGTCCCAAGTTGTTGTTCACCAGCCTGGCCGCCCTCGCCCTCGGCGCCTGCTCGCCGCAAGACCCGCAGGCCGTGACCTCGGCCGCCATCGCCAAGCAGGTGATTTTGCCGACCTACAGCCGCTGGGTCGAAGCCGACCGCCAGTTGGCCGTCAGCGCCCTGGCCTATTGCCAGGGCAAGGAAAGCCTGGACACCGCACGTGCTGACTTCCTCCACGCGCAAAAGGCCTGGGCCGAGTTGCAACCGCTGCTGATCGGCCCACTGGCCGAGGGCAACCGTGCGTGGCAGGTGCAGTTCTGGCCGGACAAGAAAAACCTGGTGGGTCGCCAGGTCGAGCAACTGGTCACCAGCCAGCCGCAGATTGACGGCGCCGCCCTGGCCAAGTCCAGCGTAGTGGTGCAGGGCCTGTCGGCCTACGAATACATCCTCTACGACGCCAAGACCGACATCGCCGACGAGGCCCAGAAAGCCCGTTACTGCCCGCTGCTGGTCGCCATCGGTGAGCGTCAGAAAGCCTTGGCCGAAGAGATCCTGACCAGCTGGAACAGCACCGACGGCATGCTCGCGCAGATGACCAAGTTTCCGAACCAGCGCTACGCTGATTCCCACGAAGCCATCGCCGACCTCTTGCGCGTGCAGGTCACCGCACTCGACACCTTGAAGAAAAAACTCGGCACGCCGATGGGTCGCCAGACCAAGGGCATCCCGCAGCCGTTCCAGGCCGATGCCTGGCGCAGCCAGTCGTCGCTGCAAAGCCTCGAAGCCAGCCTCGCCGCCGCCCAGACCGTGTGGGTTGGCGTCGACAACAAAGGCCTGCGCGGCCTGCTGCCGTCCGACCAGAAGCCGCTGGCCGACAAGATCGACGCCGCGTATGCCGCCTCCTTGAAACTGTTTGCCAGCAACCAGCGCACCCTCAACGAACTGTTGAACGATGACGCCGGGCGCCAGCAGCTCAACGATATCTACGACAGCCTCAACGTCGTCCACCGCCTGCACGAAGGCGAACTGGCCAAGGCGCTGGGCATCCAACTCGGCTTCAACGCCAACGACGGTGACTGATGATGCTCAGGCGACAGGCTTTGGCGGTGGGTAGCGTGCTGCTCAGTGCGCTCACGTTGGGTGGCTGGACGCTGTTCAAAGGCAAAGACAAGGGCCCGCTGCTGCTGTCGGCGCGCGATGATGCCGACGGCAAGCACTATGCCGTGGGCTTCCGCCTGGACGGCAAGCAGGTGTTTGCCACCCAGGTCGGCCAGCGGTGCCACGACATCATCAACCACCCGACGCTGCCGATTGCGCTGTTTGTCGCCCGTCGCCCGGGCACCGAGAGTTACCTGATCGACCTGCGTGATGGCGCGCTGCTGCAAACCATCACCTCGCTGCCCAATCGCCACTTCTACGGCCACGCGGTTATCCACAAGAGCGGCGACTGGTTGTACGCCACTGAGAACGACACGTCCGACCCTGGCCGTGGCCTGCTCGGTGTGTACAAGTTCGAAGGCGAGCGGCTGGTGCACAGCGGCGAGATTTCCACCCATGGCATCGGCCCGCACCAGGTGTCATGGATGCCTGACGGCGAAACCCTGGTGGTGGCCAACGGCGGCATTCGCACCGAAGCCGAAAGCCGCGTGGAGATGAACCTCAACGCCATGGAACCGAGCCTGGTGCTGATGCACCGTGACGGCACGCTGATCAGCAAGGAAACCCTGGCCCAGCAGATGAACAGCGTGCGCCATATGGGCATCGCCGGGGACGGGACGATCCTCACCGGGCAGCAGTTCATGGGCGCCTCCCACGAGCGCTCCGAGCTGCTCGCGATCAAGCGGCCGGGTCAGCCGTTCGAGGCCTTCCCGGTCGCCGACGAGCAGTTGCAGGCGATGGGGCACTACACCGCCAGCGTCGCGGTGCACAGCGATTTGCGCCTGGTGGCGCTGACGGCACCGCGCGGCAACCGCTTTTTTATCTGGGACATGGACAGCGGCGAGCTGCGCCTGGATGGCCCGCTGCCCGACTGCGCCGGCGTCGGTGCGGTGGCGGATGGGTTTGTCGTGACTTCAGGCCAGGGGCGTTGCCGGTTCTATGATTGTCGTCAGCCGCAGTTGGTGGCCAAGCCGTTGGAACTGCCTTCCGGGTTCTGGGATAACCATCTGCATTTGATTTAACAGCGCAAAAAAAAGGGCCTCGCATCGCAAGGCCCTTTTCGGTGATTTTAAACATTTCAACTTTGCGGCCTCATCCCTTGAGACATCCCAAACATGAACAGCAGTAACTCATGATCGGGCTTGGCCGCCACGCTCGCCTTGGCGACACGCGGCAACAGGCATTGCGCACCGCCCGGCGCCGCACTGAGTACCTGTGTGCGAGGCTGTTCCCATGCGGCCAGGGCCAAGGCGGCAACGCCTAACGCCCCCACCAGGAACACACCTCGTGCTATTTCTAGCTTCATTTGGTTAAACCCTTGATAGCGCTGCCAAACGCCGTCTCGTAAAAGTAGCTGAGTTTTGACCAGTCGCTATCGTTCCACGACGAATGGCGGCGCAGTTGCAGCATGTCATGGGACGCCGCCCGATAGGCGGTCAGGCGTTGGCGGCATTTCTCGAAATCCAGCAGCGCCACTTCTACAGTGGCCGAGTCGCCCGCGCCCGTCACCCGTACAAAAATATGCTTGATGTACAGGCAGCCATGCTGCCAACGGCCCTTGTGCATGCGCGCCAGGGTGCCGGCCAATTCCTTGAGCACGCGCTCATGCACCAGTTCGCCGTACTGCTCGCGGCCACCGGCGGCGTACCAGTTTTCAATTTCGTCGAAGCCATCGAGGGCAGCAGTGACCAGCAATGCCTTCCATTGGTGCTCGGGGTCACGGCGCGCCTCGCAAAACACCATTTCCGGCACACGTACGTCCAGCAGGCGTAGCCCCTTGAGGGCATCACGCTCACGCAATACGGTGGGGCGTCCCAACGGGTGCAGCCAGCTGCGGTAGATATGCCCGGTCTGGCGCTTGCTGTAGAGCAAGCGGCCGTTGTCGCTCATGACACGCTGCACACCACTTTCACCGCCACGCCGACGATTGGGCTCTTCGACCCATTCGCCTTGCTGGCGCCAGAAGTAATCGAATCGTTCTTCGGGCGCTACGTGACTGCCTGCTACGCACTCAACTGCCATCCTGTTACCTCTTGCGCAATACATACACTCGCCACATGGCGTAGAGCGGGATGAAGTCCAAGGATTCCTGAACGCGGAAACCGGCCTCCTCAAATTCTGCTTCAACAGTAGCAGCTGGTAACACAAATCTATTTTGGTAACCTTCCTGCTCACCTTTGTTGCGACGCTGGCCTTCCAGGCGCTTGCGTTTCCACGCCTTGAAGTTGCCATCCACCCACAGCGAAAGAATCACGCTGTCGCGTGTAACACGCTGAAATTCCCGCAGTATTGTCATCCGGTGTGCTGGATCGCCGATGTGGTGCAGCAGCCGCATGCAGAAAATGCTGTCGACCGAGTTATCCGGTAAGTCGATATCAAACGCTGATGTCTGCAAGGGCCGTACCCGTTTCACCACATCGGCGGGTTGGGCAGCCGTTGCCACCTTCAACATCGACGCCGAATTATCGGCACCGATGATCACGCGGTTGGGCTTCTCCGCCAGCAGCGGCCAGAAACGCCCGGCGCCGCAGGGCAGGTCGAGCACCAGACCCGGCTCGCCGGCCATTGCCAATGCACCACGGGCCAGTTGCTCGTCGCGTTTATGTGACAGGCGGCGAGCCAGATTGTCCTGATGCTTGAGCAAATACTCTTGAGCGTGCTGATCGTCGTACTTTTCGGAAAATTCGAGCTTGATGGGGTTAGACATCATTGATCTCCAGTTACTGATGCCTACAACCTTAAGCACCAAACTGTGATCAACAGGTCAACCCGTTGTGAAAAACTTGTCCTGTCCAATCCCATACATTTCAAGACTTTACAGACACAAGCAATAGCATGGGGCCATCTTCGCCGAAGTACGGGGTACTTCGGCAGGATAGCGGTAGAGGAAGGGATCAGGCGTTGACCGGGCTCAGCTCAACGTGAAAGCGGCAGCCATTGGGTTCCATGGTGCTGAGGCTTACGTTCCAGCCCTGGTTCTCGCAGATGCGCTGCACCAGAGACAGGCCCAACCCCAGGCCTTCTCCGCGCTTTTCGCTGCCGCGGACGAAGGGCTCGAACATCGCTTCACGCTTGTCTTCGGGGATACCGACGCCGCTGTCTTCCACCACAAACCCATGGGGTTCAAGGGTCAGGCGGATAAACCCCTGCTCGGTGTAATGCAGGGCGTTACGCAACAGGTTCCCCATCACCGCATGCAGGAAAGTCGTGTTGTAGCGCGTATCCAGTGGGTTGCCGGGCTGGTAGAGCAGCTCCAGGCCCTTGCGCTCGATCGGCTCACGCCAGATGCCCAACAAGTCGTCGGCCACCTGTTCGAGGGTGACCTGGGGCGACATGACCTCTTCGTCATGCTCGGCACGGGCCAGCATCAGGAAGGTCTGCACCAGTTCACGCATCTCTTCACAGGCCCGGGCAATGCGTTGCACCTGGTTACGCCCACGCTGGTCGATGGCCGGGTTTTCCAGCAGCAGCTCGCAGGAGCTGGCCAGGACCATCAAGGGTGTGCGCAACTCATGGCTGACATCGCTGGTAAACAGCTGCTCGCGAGACAGTGCCTGGCGCAACCGCCCTAGCGTGGCGTCGAAGGCCACGGCCAGCTCGCCCACCTCATCGGCCGCGTAGTCGGGCGCCAAGGGTGGCGCCAGGCCCAGCAACTGGTCGCGATGGCGCACCTGGCGGGCCAAGCGCACCACCGGCGCCATCACTTTGCGCGCCAGCACCCAGCCGAGGAACACCGCCAGCGCCAGGCTGAGCACAAAGCCCACCAGCACCACGGCAAACAGCACGCGCTCGCGCTCTTCGAAATCGCTTTGATCCTGCAGCAGCACATAACGCCTGCCGTCGACCACTTCGACCATGGCGTGGTACGACAGCGCCTCGCGAAATACTTCGTGGAAG
Source organism: Pseudomonas sp. AC463 (assembly GCF_979253585.1). Lineage (NCBI taxonomy): Bacteria > Pseudomonadati > Pseudomonadota > Gammaproteobacteria > Pseudomonadales > Pseudomonadaceae > Pseudomonas > Pseudomonas sp. AC463. Next base: position 153,474 of record NZ_CEEDDZ010000009.1, read on the forward strand.
CCCGGCTCCAGATGGCGCAAGTCCTTGGGCAATTCGAAGTCGCCGGGGCCACCGCTGAAATAAAACAGCTGGTCCGGCTCGGGGCGATGGCGCCAGTCTTCGACCGTGTCCATCAGCAGCAGGCGTTGCAGGTCTCCGCCCAGGCCTGCCGAAATCAACTTCTCTTCCACCAGGTGCACGGTCGCAACGATGCCCATGGCAAAGGCGCCCGCCACCAACGCGCTCATCAAGGCAAAGGCGATGATGATCCGTTGGGCAAGGCTTTGCTTAAACTCCATCTCGGCCCTCGGCCAAGCGATAACCCACGCCATGCACCGTTTGCAGCAACGGCTTGGCGAAGGGTTTATCGATTACCTGGCGCAACTGGTGCACGTGGCTGCGCAGGCTGTCGCTGTCGGGGCAGTCATCGCCCCACAGTGCCTCTTCAAGGATTTCCCGGCGCAGCACGTGGGGGCTCTTCTGCATCAGCACCGCCAGCAGCTTCAGGCCGACCGGGTTGAGCTTGAGCAGGCGTCCTTCGCGGGTGACTTCGAGGGTATCGAGGTCGTAGCTCAGGTCACCCACTTGCAACGCACGCCGACCGCCGCCCTGGGCGCGGCGCAGCACTGCTTCGATGCGCGCGGCCAACTCCGAGAGGGCAAAGGGTTTGAGCAGGTAATCATCGGCGCCGGACTTGAAGCCCTGCAGGCGGTCATCCAATTGGTCGCGGGCGGTGAGCATGATCACCGGCGTATCGCGGCGCGCGTCTTCGCGCAGGCGTTTGCACAGGGTGTAGCCGTCGATGCCGGGCAGCATGATGTCGAGCACGATCAAGTCGTAATGTTCGGTGGCGGCCAGGTGCAGGCCCGACAGACCGTCCTGCGCACAGTCCACTGTGTAGCCTTTGAGCCCCAGGTAATCGGCCAGGTTGGCCAGAATATCGCGGTTGTCTTCAACCAGTAAAATTCGCATGGGCAGTGTCTCCGTACGCGGTAACAGCCGTGTTGGCTCGCGCAGCTTAAGGCCAAGTGTGGCTCAGGGATAGAGCTGAAAGGCCCGCCGATACAGGTTTTCAACTGATTGTATGGTCAAACGAGATTTTCACTATAGCTTCACAAGCTGACTACAGTGTCAGGGCGAAGATCGCCTCCCATTGATATAAGGAACATAGACATGGGTCGTCGCTCGGCAACTGCGTGCAGAGCTGAGCGAACCCAACGCCAGGGTGCTCGACAGTCAAGCGTATGGGTCGGGAAAGCGGCTTTGCCCGCTGGCCTCAGCTGTCGTTCGACGCGCGTCTTAGCGTGATGCGGGTAAGTTCTGAAGGCCTGCCCAGGCGCAGGGCAAATCCCGGCCACAGTGCAGTGCCGTTGTTGACGTAGAGTTGCATGCCGCTGACGTCGTAAAGCCCGGACACAAACCCTGCGTTGGCCAGCGCAATGATCCTGTCGATACCAAGGATCATGCCGCCGTGGGTATGGCCGGAAAGCTGGAGCGCCACACCTTGGCTGGCGGCATCCCGCGCGTTTCTCGGTTGATGGTCCAGCAGGATAATGGGCACATCTTTCGGCGCCCCCGCCAACGCCTGTTTGAGGTCTGGCGGCGGGAAGCCGGTTCTGGGTGCGGTTACATCAGTAACGCCGGCCAAGACCAACTTCGCCCCCTGGCGCTCGATCAGCGTATGGCTGTTGGCGAGGGGGATCATGCCGAGCGATTTGAAGTGCTGCATCCACGCTTCGTTGTCGAAAAAATACTCATGATTACCGGGAATCACATACACACCGTCCGGAGCGTGCAGATCACGCAGCGCAGCAATATCCGGGGTCCGGTTGGCGACTGAGCCGTCGATCAGATCTCCGGTGACGACGATCAGATCCACGCCCAGAGCGTTTGACTCACTCACCATCGCTTGCGTCCACGGTTCGTTGAACAGGCGACTGATGTGCAAGTCGGTGAGTTGCAAAACCCTGTAACCGTCGAACTGCACAGGCAAATTCTTGATCGCGAACTCGACATCCTTGATGGGCGGGACGCGCACCGCCTGCTGCACACCCACGGCTGACAATAGCAATGCGGCGGTGCCAAGGCCATAACGAAGATTCGTTGGTATGGTCAGCCATCGCCGCCTGATCAACATGGTCAGCAACGCCCCCAGGTCGACGATGATCTGCAGCACCGCCATTAACAGAATCGCACCGAACGCCCAGTTGAAGAGCATCACCACGCCGCGCGGAAACTCCGGGGAGAACACGCTGCCGGAAGAGAAGCGGCTGTACAGGTGATATTGCGAAGCGAGGATGAACAGCAGCACAACCGCAATTTTGGCTGCTCGCGCCCACGGCATTGGCCAAATGAACCGGACGATAACGTAAAGGCAAGGCAAGCTGAACATAAGGTGAAACATCTATTTTATAACTCCTGCCCATGACGGCTTGCGGTGGCTGGATCTGTGGACAACGCGACAAGCGTGTTTGCTCAGTACTGTGCGTTTCCAGCATTGCCTGATAAATCGAAAAAAAAGCCCCGCCTGCATCACTGCAGGCGGGGCTTTTGACTAGCCGGGTAAGGCTGGCTTACATCATGCCGCCCATGCCACCCATGCCGCCCATGTCTGGCATACCGCCGCCAGCGCCGCCATCTTTCTTCGGTGCATCAGCGATCGCCGCTTCGGTGGTCAGGATCAGGCCGCCGATGGAGGATGCTGCTTGCAGCGCCGAACGGGTCACCTTGGTAGGGTCCAGGATGCCCATTTCGATCATGTCGCCGTATTCGCCAGTCGCGGCGTTGTAACCGAAGTTACCTTTGCCGTTCTTGACTTCGTTGACCACAACGCTTGGCTCGTCGCCGGAGTTGGCAGCGATCTGACGCAGCGGCGCTTCAACAGCGCGACGCAGCACAGCGATACCTACGTCCTGGTCGGCGTTGTCGCCTTTCAGGCCGGTGATGGCTTCCAGAGCGCGGATCAGCGCTACGCCACCGCCAGGTACCACGCCTTCTTCAACGGCTGCGCGGGTTGCGTGCAGGGCGTCTTCAACGCGGGCTTTCTTCTCTTTCATTTCAACTTCGGAACCAGCGCCAACCTTGATCACTGCAACGCCGCCGGACAGCTTGGCCAGACGCTCTTGCAGTTTTTCACGGTCGTAGTCGGACGAAGTCTCGGCAACCTGGGCACGGATCTGGGTGATGCGAGCCTGGATGTCCTGCTCTACGCCAGCACCGTCAACGATGATGGTGTTTTCTTTGGAGATGGTCACGCGCTTGGCACTGCCCAGGTTTTCCAGGGTGGCGCTTTCCAGGCTCAGGCCGATCTCTTCGGAGATAACGGTACCGCCGGTCAGAACGGCGATGTCCTGCAGCATGGCCTTGCGACGGTCGCCGAAGCCAGGAGCCTTGACGGCTGCGACTTTAACGATGCCACGCATGTTGTTCACAACCAGAGTCGCCAGGGCTTCGCCTTCAACGTCTTCGGAAACGATCAGCAGTGGGCGGCCGGCTTTGGCAACGGCTTCCAGTACTGGCAGCATTTCGCGGATGTTCGAGATCTTTTTGTCGACCAGCAGGATCAGCGGGCTGTCCAGCTCGGCAACCATGGTCTCAGGCTTGTTGACGAAGTACGGGGACAGGTAGCCACGGTCGAACTGCATGCCTTCTACAACCGACAGTTCGTTTTCCAGGCCGGTGCCTTCTTCAACGGTGATCACGCCTTCTTTACCGACTTTTTCCATGGCTTCGGCAATGATGTCGCCGATGGAGTTGTCGGAGTTGGCGGAGATGGTGCCTACCTGAGCGATCGCCTTGGTGTCGGCGCATGGCTTGGACAGGTTTTTCAGCTCTTTGACAATGGCGATGGTCGCCTTGTCGATGCCGCGTTTCAGGTCCATCGGGTTCATGCCGGCAGCTACGGCTTTCAGGCCTTCGTTGACGATCGACTGAGCCAGAACGGTAGCGGTGGTGGTGCCGTCGCCTGCGTCATCGTTGGCACGGGAGGCAACGTCTTTGACCAGCTGCGCGCCCATGTTCTCGAAACGGTCTTCCAGTTCGATTTCTTTTGCTACGGAAACGCCGTCCTTGGTGATGGTCGGAGCGCCGAAGCTCTTCTCGATGATCACGTTACGGCCTTTCGGGCCCAGGGTCGCTTTTACTGCGTCAGCCAGGACGTTGACACCGGTGAGCATTTTTTTACGGGCGGAATCGCCGAATTTAACTTCTTTAGCAGCCATGATCGATATTCCTTAAATACTTTGTAGTAACGGGAAAATGAGCGGGAAATCAGCCTTCCAGTACAGCGAGAATCTCGTTCTCAGCCATGACCAGCAGGTCTTCGCCGTCGACTTTCACAGTGTTGCTGCCGGAGTAAGGACCGAATACAACCTTGTCACCGACTTTGACGGCCAGCGCACGCACTTCACCGTTTTCCAGGGTTTTGCCTGGGCCTGCAGCGACGATCACACCGTGGTTGGCTTTTTCAGCAGCCGAACCTGGCAGAACGATACCGCCAGCGGTTTTCTTTTCTTCTTCGCTGCGACGGATAACGACGCGGTCGTGCAGAGGACGAAGCTTGCTCATTGTCGATCTCTCCTAATTGTGTTTTTCATCGGCCGGTGTCTGTACCGGCAGGTTTATTCCGGCGGTGCCGGTCGCGGTTCGCAGAGCAAACCGCGGAAGTCTGTCTGGTGTCGCCACCAGAAACCTTGCGGTGACCGTTACATAAGGGCGCATAAGCTTATTACAAGGGGCCGGGGATGATTTTTTTTGCAACTGGCGGCCCCTGAAAACAACACGGCACCCAAAGGTGCCGTGTGGGTAAAGCGGTTATTTGCTGTCGCGGTGTTCGAACTCGCCTTCGATCACATCACCTTCACGCCCCAGCGGTTGGCGCGGAGCCGGGCCGCCACGGGGTTGCAGGTCATCGGCGAACGCGCGCTGGCGCAGCGCGGCCTCTTCGGCACGCTGGCGCATCTTGCCGGCCAGCACTTTGCGGGTGAATGGCAGCAACATCACCAGGCCGACCACATCGCTGATGAAACCCGGCAGGATCAGCAGGCCGCCCGCCAGCGCCATCATCAGGCCTTCAAGCATGGTCTGGGCCGGCAGTTCGCCGCGGTTCAGGCTTTCACGGGCACGCAGTGCGGTGGCCAGGCCGGCGACACGCAGCACCAGGACGCCGAGCATCGAGCCGAGAATGATCAGCAACAGGGCCGGGAAAAACCCGATGGCGCTGCTGACTTGAACGAATACGAACAGCTCCAACACCGGGAACAGCAGAAAGAGCAATAAAAAAGGGCGCATCTAATGGTTCCTCAACGCAAGAATGCCTTGCCAGTCCACCTTAGATGACGTCGCCATTTCGTGAATTCAAGCGGTAACGGCTGATTTTTTCGGCCAGACCTCGGCGTGGGCCAATGAAACCAGGGCTTCACGTACTTGTGTCGGCGTATTGCAAGATTCTGCAAAGGGCAGCCAATGCAGCGATTGGCCAATGCGCAGGTGCATGCCCTCGCTGTCGATACCGGCCAGTTGCGCAGGCTCGCAGGTTGGCAGGCCGGCCAGCCCAACGTAATGGGCGATGGCCTTGGTGTGGTCGCTGTTCATGTGTTCGACCATGCTGCGCTCGGCCTTGCCGAAGAACGGGTTGGCCAGGGTCAGTTGATCAATCCAGTGAATTGCGCCAAACCCGCCGATATAACGGTGGCGTACCGGCTTGAGCACCCAGAAGTCGAAATCGTGGGCCTTGTGGTAGTTGGCCGAGTCAGGGAAATAGCGGTAGTAACGCTCGGCGGCGGCTTCAATGGCATCGGCGTCTTCGAGCTTTTCGGCTTCAGCCAGGTAGGTCAGGCGCCCTACCGCCTGCACATCATCGGCCTCGCGCTCACCCACCAACAGTGAGCACTTGGGATCTTTTTGCAGGTTATGGGTGTGCTGGGCGATACGGCTGATCAGGATCAGCGGGCGACCCTGCTCGTCGAGGCAATACGGCACGACCGAGCCGAAAGGAAAACCGGGCATGGCTTTGGACAGTGTGGAGAGAGCCCCACGGTATTCCTTGAGCAACAGCTCTCGGGCGTTCTTGGCAACGTGCGCGCTCAACGTGTGACTCCTCGGGTATTCGGCCGCCCACAGCATATGGGAATCGATCTCAACACAAGGTAATCACTATCAGCGGCGGTTGCCAAGCGGGTTGTGTGAAACCTGATTACCAGGCGACACCGAAGCCTGCGGTGTAACGGGTTTTGCTCAGGCTGCTTTCCGAGTCGCCGCTGATGATGTCGCGCTCGGCCTTGAGGTTGAGCGAAGCCCATTCGGTGACTTTGTAGCGCAGGCCCATTTCCGCATCCAGGGAGTAATCCACCGGCCCGTCGATCGGGCGGCCCAGTTCGCCGTTAGTGAAGAACTCGACCGTCTTGCCGACCAGGTAGCGGTTGTAGTTCCACTTCATGGCCACGGAGTAGAAGTTGTCCTTGCCGCCCTCGGCATATTCATAGTCGGTGCGGTTGACCAGCGAGCCGAGGGAGAACGCGCCCAGCTCATCATCCCAGAACTGGTAGCCCGGGCCGGTGCCGACGGTGCGTTGGCGGGACAGATCTTCAACCTTGTCGCGCTTGTAGGTCAGGCGGCCCTGCCAGAACCAGTGCTCGGTCAGGAAGCGGTCCAGGTCATATTCCAGCGACCAGTTGTCAGTGGTGGTGACATCGTCCTGGAACTCGCGGTTGTACTCGCCCTGCCCGGTATGGCGCCATTGGCCGTGACGTGCAGTGGTCTTGAAATCGATGTCGTAGTCGTTGGTGTCGTTTTCGGCGCGCTTATAGTCCAGCGCCATGTCGACATTACCCTTCCACACCAGGTCTTCGATAATCGGCTTGGGCTTGATGATCTGCTGGATGCTGGCCAGCTCCACGGTCTTGGGCGCCTCGCCGTTGGCCAGCACCACTTTGCCATCGTCCGCGGCCTTGAGGGACTTGGCCTTCTCACCGGTGTAGGCATCCTGCTTGACCAGCAACTCCTGGTCGCTCTCCAGGGTTTTTACCTGCTTCCAGTCCACCGGAATGGCACCTGCGTAGTCGGTCTGGATCAGCAACTTGCCACCGTCGAAGACCTTGATCTTACCGGTCAGGCGATCACCGTTCTTCAACCAGACGGTATCGGCCAGCAAGGGCGTGGAGGCGCTGAAAACAGCGAGGCACAGCAGGGTTCTGGACAACATAAGCGGATAGTGGGCTCAAGGTTGGCGAAAAAGGGCGATTATCGTGTTAGATAGCTAGGACTGACTCAAGTATTTATATTGAGTTCAATTCTCAACACCACACTTACAGACTTTTCTTACAAAAAGATGCCTATATCTGACCTGCCCGCTGAAACACCCCAGAGCCCTGCCGAGATGCGCCGCACCGCGCTGTACCTGACGTTGGCGCAAGTTCCGGAAGGTTGCGTGGTGAGTTACGGCGAGCTGGCGCAACTGGCCGGGCTTGGGCGGGCTGCACGCTATGTGGGGCGTACGCTGAGCCAGTTGCCCGAAGGTTCCAAATTGCCCTGGCACCGCGTGCTGGGTGCCGGTGGTCGGATAAGTCTGCCGGCGGGCAGTGCCTCGGGCGATGAGCAGCGGGCGCGTTTGCGTGAAGAAGGCGTGACTGTCCGCAATAATCGCGTGGATATTCAGCGCCATGGCTGGCGCCCGGTAGAGCACAGCGGTTAGAGTGCGCGCTTTGTTTCCGTGAATCTGAGGCAGACTCCAGCCCATGCCCCGTAAAACCTGGCGCGCCGCGCTCGCCGCCTATGCCAGCCCCTCGACGTTAGTCCTGTTGTTGCTCGGCTTTGCCGCCGGCTTGCCTTACATGTTGGTGTTCTCGACGCTTTCGGTGTGGTTGCGTGAGGCCGGTGTGGCTCGCGAGACCATCGGCTATGCGAGCCTGATCGGCCTGGCGTACGCCTTCAAGTGGGTCTGGTCGCCGCTGCTCGACCAATGGCGCCTGCCGCTGCTCGGTAAACTCGGACGGCGTCGCTCATGGCTGGTGCTTGCCCAGTCGCTGGTGATCCTCGGATTGATCGGCATGGGGTTCTGCGACCCGCAGAAACACCTGTCCTGGCTGATCGCGATTGCCGTCGTCGTCGCCTTTGCCTCCGCCACCCAGGACATCGCGGTCGACGCCTATCGCCTGGAAATCGCCGATGACAGCCGCCAGGCTGCCCTGGCCGCCAGCTATATGTCCGGTTACCGCATCGCCGCATTGCTGGCCACTGCAGGCGCGCTGTTTTTTGCCGAGGGCTTCGGCTCCACCGGTTTCAACTATAAACACTCGGCCTGGACCGGCACCTACGTGCTGTTCGGCGTGCTGATGATCCCGGCGTTGCTCACCACCTTGTTCATGCGCGAGCCGAATGTGCCGCTGCGCACCCAGCTGCAGGCCGGGCGCTACAGCTTCGTGCACCAGCTGGTCTCGGTGTTTGTGCTGATCGTGCTGCTGGTGTCGGTGCCGGCGATGTTTACCCAGCTCTACAACACCGATTTCGCCAGCGTGATTTTCCACGGCGTGAGCCTGTGGGACCTGCTGATGGACGACCGCGCGTTCCTGCGCGCCATCCTCTATATCACCCTCACCGCGCTGTGCCTCTCGGCCATGGGCCGCCGCGGCCTGGCGCCTGTGCTCACGCCGGTCAACGACTTTATCCTGCGCTACCGCTGGCAGGCGTTGCTGCTGCTGGGTCTGATCGCAACCTATCGCATGTCTGACACGGTGATGGGCGTTATGGCCAACGTGTTCTACATCGACCAGGGTTTTACCAAAGACCAGATCGCCGGCGTCAGCAAGATTTTCGGCCTGATCATGACCCTGCTCGGCGCCGGCATGGGCGGCCTGCTCATCGTGCGTTTCGGCATCCTGCCGATCCTGTTCATCGGCGGCATCGCGTCGGCTGGCACCAACCTGCTGTTCGTGATGCTCGCCGACATGGGCCCCGACCTGCAGATGCTGATTTTCACCATTTCCCTGGACAACTTCAGCTCCGGCCTGGCCACCTCGGCCTTCGTGGCCTACCTGTCGAGCCTGACCAACCTCAAGTTCTCCGCCACCCAATACGCGCTGCTCAGCTCGATCATGCTGCTGCTGCCACGCCTGATCGGCGGCTATTCCGGGGTGATGGTGGAGAAGTTCGGTTATCACAACTTCTTCCTGATTACCTGCATGCTGGGCGTGCCGACGCTGCTGTTGATTGCGCTGCACTGGTATCAGGAGAATCGGCGGATTCGGTTGAATCCACCGGCAGAGGACTGACACCACCAGGTCAATGTGGGAGGGGCGGTGCGACGATTCGACTTGCCCCCGATTGCAGAATTTCAGTCAATTTATCTATGGCTGACACACAGCTATCGGGGGCAAGCCCCCACCCACATTAGCCCACATGCCCCTCTGCATTCTGATGCCTGTACGGCGGCAGCTTGCGCCCGTACAATCCCAAGTCATTTCAAGTCCAAGCAACCGACAACGGCCTACCATGCGTACCAGTCAATATTTGCTCGCCACACAGAAAGAAACGCCTTCCGACGCGGTCGTGATCAGCCATCAGCTGATGCTGCGCGCCGGCATGATCCGCAAACTGGCCTCCGGCCTGTACACCTGGCTGCCCATGGGCTTGAAGGTGATGCGCAAGGTCGAAGCCATCGTTCGCGAAGAAATGAACGCCGCCGGCTCTCTGGAAGTGTTGATGCCGAGCACCCAACCGGCTGAGCTGTGGCAGGAATCCGGGCGCTGGGAAGAGTACGGCCCCGAGTTGCTGCGCTTCAAGGACCGTCACGGCCGCGACTTCTGCGCCGGCCCGACCCACGAAGAAGTGATCACCGACCTGATGCGCAACGAGCTGAGCAGCTACAAGCAGCTGCCGCTGAACCTGTATCAGATCCAGACCAAATTCCGCGATGAAATCCGCCCACGCTTCGGTTTGATGCGCGGCCGCGAATTCATCATGAAGGACGCCTACTCCTTCCACGCTGACCAGGCGTCCCTGCAGGTCACCTATGACCGCATGCACCAGGCCTACTGCAACGTGTTCACGCGCCTGGGCCTGAAATTCCGCCCGGTTGAAGCGGACAACGGCTCCATCGGCGGCGCCGGCTCCCACGAATTCCACGTGCTGGCCGAGTCCGGCGAAGACGATATCGTCTTCAGCAACGGTTCCGACTACGCGGCGAACATCGAGAAAGCCGAAGCCGTGCCGCGCGAAACCTCGCGCCCTGCGCCGGCTGAAGAGCTGCGCCTGGTCGATACGCCAGACACCAAGACCATCGCGGCCCTGGTGGAAAAATTCAATCTGCCGATTGAAAAGACCATCAAGACCCTGATCGTGCGCGCCGAGGAAGAAGGCAAGCTGATCGCCCTGGTGATCCGTGGCGACCACGAACTCAACGAAATCAAGGCTGCCCAGCAACCTGGCGTGGCCAGCCCGCTGGTCATGGCCACCGACGCAGAACTGCGCGACGCGATTGGCGCCGGTGCCGGCTCGCTCGGCCCGCTGAACCTGCCGCTGCCGATCATCATCGACCGCTCGGTCGAGCTGATGAGCGACTTCGGTATCGGCGCGAATATCGACGACAAGCACTACTTCGGCGTGAACTGGGAGCGTGACCTGCCGGTTCCGACCGTGGCCGACCTGCGTAACGTGGTGGCCGGTGACCCAAGCCCGGATGGCAAGGGCACCCTGGAGATCAAGCGCGGTATCGAAGTCGGGCACATCTTCCAGCTGGGCAACAAGTACAGCAAGGCGATGAAGTGCGAAGTGCTGGGCGATAACGGCAAGCCGATCACCCTGGACATGGGGTGCTACGGCATCGGCGTATCCCGTGTGGTGGCAGCGGCCATCGAGCAGAACAACGACGAGAAGGGCATCATCTGGAGTGACGCCCTGGCGCCGTTCCAGATCGCCCTGGTACCGCTGCGCTACGACAACGAGCAAGTACGCGAAGCCACCGACAAACTGTATGCCGAACTGACGGCCGCCGGTTTTGAAGTGCTGCTGGATGACCGGGACAAGAAAACCAGCCCGGGCATCAAGTTCGCCGACATGGAACTGATTGGCATCCCGCACCGGATCGTGGTCAGTGACCGCGGCCTGGCCGATGGCAATCTGGAATACAAGAGCCGGACCGAAGCCGAAGCCCAACCGTTGCCGGTGGCTGACGTGCTGTCTTTCCTTCAGGCGCGTATTCGTCGCTGAAAACCAGATCAAGAGAAGTCATGTTCAAGCGAAACACCAGAGCCCTGGGGGGCGCCGCCTTGTGCGGCGCCCTGCTGGTCAGCGGCTGCGCCAACCAGATGTCGCAACGCAGTGAGCACGAGGAGCGGGTCGAGCGTAAGTTGCTCGACCACAGCCTGCAGATCGATGTAGGCGACCCCAAAGTGCTGGAACTGCCGCAACGCCGGGTGCGTATTCACGAACAAAAGACCTTTGAGGTCACCGAGTTCGAAGTCACCCGTCGTTACGATCGCTACACCCCCTACCAGCCCTGGCGCAAACTCTATGAGATGCCCTTGGGCGCCGTAGCCCTGGTGGCCGGCGCGGGCGCCAACGTGGTGAATATCTTTGCCCTTGGCAACCTGCCGACCAGCGTCACGCGCGACTGGCTGACCTACGGCGTGGATGGCCTCAACCCGTTCATGAACGTGCAGTCCCATGGCCGTGCGCAACAAAATCTGGCGGGTATCGATGAAGTCCAGCGCGACAAGCGCACGGAGTATTCGAGCCTGCCCTGGAGCGAACGCCCGGTACAAGTCACCGCCGGCAAACAGGTCCACGAGCTGACCACCGACCGCAACGGCGTGCTGCGCCTGAACCTGTTGGACAGCCCGTTTGCCGAACAGGACTTGAACCGCATCAGCACCCTGAAGATCAGCGTGGAAGATGGCCAGGACGACGTGCATTCGGACTCGACCCTGGCGATCAGCAGCACGCTGCGCGGCAAGTTGCTGGAAGCCCATGGTTTGATCTACGACGACCTGGAAGACGATGAAGTCAGCCAGTGGGTGCACCGCGTCAAGCGCCTGTCGGAGCTGGGTCTGGAAGAAGAAGCCAGCGAACTGGAACAAAGCCTGATCGAACTGACCCGCAATGATCCGGAGTTGCAGCAGGAATTCCTGCAAGCGCTGACCAAGGATGCGGGGCGGTTGGTGGCGGATCCAGGCGCGCGCTGAAGTCTAAATGTTGCTGGAGTTAAAAATGTGGGAGGGGGCTTGCCCCCGATAGCAGTGGTTCAGCTAGCTTATATATAGCTGGCCCACCGCAATCGGGCGCAAGCCCCCTCCCACATTTTGCTCCCGGTTTCTACCAGGAGAATTCGAGCTGTTCATTGCCGGTACTCAAGTCCAGCAACCGCACCCCAATCCCCAACAACCGCACTGGCTTCCCGCCACGGTTAAACGCCTGCGTCATCAGCTGTTGATAACTCTCCAGATCCCGCCCTGCCCCGGCCTGCTCCAAGGTGGTCTGGGTAAAATCATGAAACTTCACCTTAACGAACGGCTTGCCCGCGCGGTAACTGCTGTCGATGCGCGCCATGCGCCCGGCCAGGGTTTCCATCAGCTCGGGCAGCTTGGCCAGGCAGCTTGAAAGATCCGGCAGGTCCACGTCGTAGGTATTTTCCACACTGATGGACTGCCGCCGACTGTCGTTGTGCACCGCGCGGTCATCAATCCCACGGGCCAGGCTCCACAGTCGCTCGCCAAAACTGCCGAATTCACGCACCAGCGCCAGCTTGTTCCATTCGCGCAGTTGCAGGCAGTCTTCAATGCCCAGGCGCGCCAGCTTGTCGGCCGTGACCTTGCCCACGCCGTGCAGCTTGCTGACGCGCAATTGCGAGACGAAGTCTTCAACCTGGTCCGGGGTAATCACAAACAGGCCGTTGGGTTTCTTCCAGTCGCTGGCGATCTTGGCCAGGAACTTGTTCGGCGCCACGCCGGCAGACACCGTGATGTGCAACTGGTTGGAGACCCGCCGGCGAATGTCCTGGGCGATGCGCGTGGCGCTGCCGCCAAAATGCGCGCAGTCGGACACATCCAGGTAAGCCTCATCCAACGACAAAGGCTCGATCAGGTCGGTGTAGTCGCGAAAGATCGTCTGGATTTCCTTCGACGCTTCCTTATAGGCATCCATGCGCGGCTTGACGATGGTGAGGTCCGGGCACAGCTTCAAGGCATGGCGCGACGACATGGCCGAGCGCACACCGTAGGCGCGCGCTTCGTAGTTGCAGGTGGCAATCACCCCGCGCCGATCCGCCGAGCCGCCGACTGCCAGCGGTTTTTGCGCCAGGCTCGGGTCATCGCGCATCTCGATGGCGGCGTAGAAACAGTCACAGTCGACGTGGATGATTTTGCGTTGCGTCATATAAAAAGGGGGTTGATTCAACGGGTGGCCAGTATCGCACTCACCCCTGTATATAGCACCAGTAGTTTGAATCTTCCGCTTGAACGGTAGGAAATGTCCCAGATGAATTTATTTTCTCAATCGAATTTGGCATCCCAATAGAGCTGAAACCCTTAGCCACACTGGCCCCGAAGCCTTAATGAGCCGGTTATGGAGAGCTAAGCGATTGAACCACAAGCGCTTTTCTTTAATTCACAGGTTGACACACTCGCGTTCCTCTGTAGAATGCCGACACACAGACGCGGGATGGAGCAGTCTGGTAGCTCGTCGGGCTCATAACCCGAAGGTCGTCGGTTCAAATCCGGCTCCCGCAACCAAACATCAAAAAAGGCTACTCGAAAGAGTGGCCTTTTTTGTGCCTGTCTATTTTGTGTCGCAAAAATTGTCGGACAAAAAATCTTTGCCTCTCGCGCACTTACCGCGCCTGGTTAGCATTCAACGGCTATTTCACACTTATTTGACCCATTACCCCATTAACGGTTGACACCCTGCCGTTGGGCTGTAGAATGCCGCCCACAGACGCGGGATGGAGCAGTCTGGTAGCTCGTCGGGCTCATAACCCGAAGGTCGTCGGTTCAAATCCGGCTCCCG
>NZ_CEEDDZ010000009.1:167547-256105 GCF_979253585.1 Pseudomonas sp. AC463
CAACCAAACATCAAAAAAGGCTACTCGAAAGAGTGGCCTTTTTTGTATCCGGTGAAAAAGTTGTTCTGAAACAATGGCATGGCATCTTTCATGAAACCCAACACGGTTTGTTGAGTCCATCTCTTTGCAAGCTATGCTCAATGCTCAAGCGCTACCCTCTACGACCAATGGCCGCTGTCGCCGCACCCGGTGATACGCGTTAATATTTGTAATTATTTTGTCCATAGGGATTGGTAACTTGGCTGGATACCTCCATCCTGTCGCGCACAATCCACGAGGTGATTGATGCGCGCCAACTCGTCTGAACCACAAGACACTGTTACAGCAGAACAACCGATCGCTCCCACCCGTTTACGCTGGCTGGATCTGTTGAGCAAATATCGGCAACCGATCGGGTTGGCCGTGACCCTGTTGCTGTTCGCAATCGCCTTGATCGCCTGCCGACACCTGCTGCTGGAACTGGATCTCTACGCCCTCCACGACTCGATCCTGGAAGTGCCCAAGCCTGCGTTGCTGGGCGCATTCGCTGCGGCGGTCGCAGGCTTCATCATTCTGCTGGGCTATGAATTTTCCGGCGCACGTTACGCCGGGGTAAAACTGCCGGCCAAGACCCTGGCCCATGGCGGCTTTACTGCCTTCGCCATTGGCAACGCCATCGGCCTCTCGATGCTCTCGGGCGGTTCGGTGCGTTACCGTCTCTATGCGCGTCAAGGCATCGGGGCATCGGAAGTTGCCCATATGACCGTGTTCGCCAGCCTTGCGCTGGGCTGCGCACTGCCGCCGCTGGCGGCGTTGGCCACCTTGAGCAACTTGCCGGCGGCTTCGACTTACCTGCACTTATCGCAAACGCTGCTCGGCGGCATTGCTGGCGCCGTGCTGCTGCTGTCGGCCGCGCTGTGCATTGGCATCTACCGCCGCCGCTTGCCGGAGCAACCTTACCCGGACAACCTGCTGGTCAAGGTCGGGCGCCGCACCCTGCGCCTGCCCGGCCGGCGCCTGACGTTCCTGCAACTGGTGATTACGGCACTCGACGTCGCCGCTGCGGCCACCGTCCTTTATCTGTTGCTGCCGGAAGCGCCACCCTTTGGCCCCTTCCTGCTGGTCTACCTGCTAGCCCTCGCCGCGGGTGTACTCAGCCATGTGCCGGGGGGGGTCGGGGTCTTTGAAGCCATCCTGCTCGCTGCCTTTGCCGATAAGCTCGGTGCCGCGCCATTGGCCGCGGCGCTTCTTCTATACCGCATGATCTATGTGGTGTTGCCGCTGCTGATCGCGTGCGTGTTCCTGCTCATCAATGAAGCGCAACGGCTGTTCCAGACCCAGCAAAGCCTGCGCGTGGCCTCGGGCCTGGCGGCGCCGGTACTGGCCGTACTGGTTTTTTTGTCCGGCGTGGTCCTGCTGTTTTCCGGCGCCACGCCGGAAATCGACTCACGCCTGGAAAACATCGGCTTCCTGATTCCCCACCGCCTGATTGACGCCTCGCACTTCGGTGCCAGCCTGATCGGCGTGCTGTGCCTGTTGCTGGCCCAGGGCCTGCGTCGACGCTTGTCGGCGGCCTGGATGCTGACCATGGTGTTGCTGCTGGTGGGCGCCCTGCTCTCGCTGCTCAAAGGTTTCGACTGGGAAGAAGCCAGCCTGATGACCATGACCGCCATCCTGCTGGCGATCTTCCGGCGCTCGTTCTACCGCGCCAGCCGCCTGACCGAACTGCCGTTCTCGCCGCTGTACCTGGTGGCCAGCGTCTGCGTGCTGGGGGCCTCGATCTGGCTGCTGCTGTTTGCCTACCAGGACGTGCCGTACAGCCACCAACTGTGGTGGCAATTCACCCTCGACGCCAACGCCCCGCGCGGCCTGCGCTCGCTGCTGGGCGCCGCCGTGTTGCTGGTGATCGTGTCGCTGACCTGGCTGCTGCGCACCGCGCGCCCGGTGATCCACCTGCCGACTCCCGATGAACTGGAACGCGCGACCAAAATTCTGATGGCCTCCTCGCAGCCCGACGGCGGCCTGGCGCTGACCGGCGACAAAGCGCTGCTGTTCCACCCCAACGACGAAGCGTTCCTGATGTATGCGCGTCGCGGGCGCAGCCTGGTGGCCTTGTACGACCCGATCGGCCCGACCCAACCGCGCGCCGAAATGATCTGGCAGTTCCGCGACCTGTGTGATATCCACCACGCGCGCCCGGTGTTCTACCAGGTACGGGCGGAAAACCTGCCGTACTACATGGACATCGGCCTCACTGCGATCAAGTTGGGTGAAGAAGCCCGCGTCGACCTGAAACGCTTTGACCTGGAAGCCAAGGGCAAAGAGATGAAGGATTTGCGCTACACCTGGAACCGTGGCACCCGGGACGGCCTGTCCCTGGAGATCCATGAGCCAGGCCAGGCGCCGATGGATGAATTAAAAGTTATCTCCGATGCCTGGCTGACCGGTAAGAATGTGCGGGAAAAGGGCTTTTCCCTGGGCCGATTCAGCGACGACTACCTCAAGCACTTTCGCATCGCGATCATTCGCTTCGAAGGCCACCCGGTAGCCTTCGCCAACCTGCTCGAGACTTACAACCATGACCTGGCCAGTCTCGACCTGATGCGTGCCCACCCGGACGCGCCCAAGCTGACCATGGAATTCATGATGGTTGGCCTCATTCAGCACTATAAGAGTCACGGCTACGCCCGCTTCAGCCTCGGCATGGTGCCGTTGTCGGGCCTGCAACCGCGACGTGGCGCGCCGCTGACCCAACGCCTGGGCTCGATGGTGTTCCGCCGTGGCGAGCAACTGTATAACTTCCAAGGTCTGCGCCGCTTCAAAGACAAGTTCCAGCCTGACTGGGAACCCCGTTACATGGCCGTGCCCGCAGGACTTGATCCGCTGGTGGCACTGGCCGATACCGCCGCCCTGATCGCGGGCGGCTTGACTGGATTGGTGAAACGCTGATGATTCGACGCTCCTGGCGGTATGTATTGGCCTTAGTAGTGCTGCTCGCGCTGATCGCGGCGGGTGGCTTTTGGTACTGGAACCGCCCTGCCCCGCAGCCGACCCTGGAGCAACTGCCCCAGGCCGACGGCTCGGTGATGACCCGCGTGACCCCTGCCGGCACCGCCAAGGCCCGTGTGGCCGTGGCCGTGATGGCCGATGCGACCCTGACCGACAGCCAACTGATTGCCCTGGGCCAGGGCGGCAAGGCACAAATCGTTCAGGTGGTGCTGCCCAAAGACGACTGCAAGCTGCAGGAACAAGCGCTGCAAAGCGCCCTGAGCCAGCTCAAGGGCCCTGCAACCCTGGTCAGCGGCATCGGCCCTGGCGCAAGCCTGGCTTGGCGCTGGCTGGCGACACAGAGCGACGACAAGGCCAACGCCATCTCCGTCGGCTTCGCCATGACTCAGGAAGGCTGCAAGGACCCCCTGCCGAAAACCTCCGCACACGGTAGCTGGCTGGTGGCATGGAACGATAACCCTGACGACGATGCCGCCAGTTTCGTACGCGATACACCGCGCGCGACTACCAGCATCAGCGACTACGACATTCATTACCCGCAAGTGCTGAACAACGAATTGCGCAAGCAACTGGTGGGTTCGGACAACGGCGGCCTGGCGATTCCGGTGGTCGAAGTGCCCGCCGGCCAGGCCAAGGACACCGTGACGCTGTTCCTGTCCGGTGACGGCGGCTGGCGTGACCTCGACCGCGACGTGGCCGGCGAGATGGCCAAGATCGGCTACCCGGTGGTCGGCATCGACACTCTGCGCTACTACTGGCAGCACAAGACCCCGGAACAAAGCGCCAAGGACCTCACCGAGCTGATGCAGCACTACCGGCAGAAGTGGGGCACCAAGCGCTTCGTGCTGACCGGTTATTCGTTCGGCGCCGACGTGCTGCCGGCGATCTACAACCGCCTGCCGGAAAACGAACAGCAGCGGGTCGACGTGATCATCCTGCTGGCCTTCGCCCGCACCGGCAGCTTTGAAATCGAAGTGGAAGGCTGGCTCGGCAACGCCGGCAAAGAAGCCGCCACCGGCCCGGAAATGGCCAAGCTGCCCGCCGACAAGGTGGTGTGCATCTACGGTGCCGAAGAAGTCGACGAGAGCGGCTGCACCGACAAGACTGCGGTGGGCGAGGCGCTGAAGCTGCCGGGTGGGCATCACTTCGATGAAAACTACCCAGCGCTGGCGCAGCGGTTGGTGGATATCATTGTGAAGCATCAGGCCAAGGACAAAGCCGAGTAATCTCGGGCTGTACGCGATAAAAAATGTGGGAGGGGGCTTGCCCCCTCCCACATTTGTTTTTGCAGTGTTGCCGAGATTTAGCGCGGTTCGATATGCGCAATCATCAGTTGCACCGTTTCATTGCCACGAAACTCGTTAACGTCCAGCTTGTAGGCCAATTCCACCCAACGCACCGTCGGGTTCGGCCACACCTCACGGTCCACGCCAAACGCAATGCCATCGAGCTTCACTGAGCCACATTCGCTCTTGAGCACCACCTTCAGGTGCCGCTCCCCCACTACCCGCTGTTCTACCAGCTGAAACACCCCGTGAAACAACGGCTCGGGAAAGTGCTGCCCCCACGGGCCGGCATGCCGCAAGGCGCGCGCCAGTTCCAGGTGAAACTCTTCCACCGCCAGGGTGCCGTCGGACAGCAGGCGCCCGGTCAGGTCTTCTTCACGCAGTTGCCGACGCACCTCGGCATCAAAGGCCTCGGCAAACAGCGGAAAATTTTCCTCGGGCAAGGTCAGCCCCGCCGCCATGGCGTGGCCGCCGTATTTGGCGATCAGGTTGGGATGCTGGCTCGCGACCACCGCCAGCGCATCACGGATGTGAAAACCCTGCACAGAGCGCCCTGAGCCCTTGAGCAGGCCATCACCGGCGTCGGCGAAGGCGATGGTCGGGCGGAAGTAGCGCTCTTTCATGCGCGACGCCAGAATCCCGATCACGCCCTGGTGCCATTCCGGGTCGAACAGGCACAAGCCGTAAGGCATCGATTCCACCGGCAAGTCCTTGAGCTGGGCCAAAGCCTCGCGCTGCATGCCTTGCTCGATGGATTTGCGGTCCTGGTTCATGCCATCCAGTTGCGCGGCCATTTCACGCGCGGCGGCCACATCGGTGGTGAGCAGGCATTCGATGCCCAGGCTCATGTCATCCAGGCGCCCGGCGGCATTCAGGCGTGGCCCGAGGATGAAACCGAGGTCGGTGGAAGTGATGCGCGCCGCGTCGCGCTTAGCCACTTCGAGGATCGCCTTGATCCCCGGTCGCGCGCGCCCGGCACGGATGCGTTCCAGGCCCTGGTGCACGAGGATGCGGTTATTGGCGTCCAGCGGCACCACGTCGGCGACACTGCCCAGGGCCACTAGGTCGAGCAGCTCGCCGATGTTCGGCTGCGGTTTGTTCTCGTACCAACCCAGGCTGCGCAGACGCGCACGCAGGGCCATCAGTACGTAGAAGATCACACCCACGCCGGCCAACGCCTTGCTCGGGAACTCGCAGCCGGGCTGGTTCGGGTTGACGATGGCATCCGCCGCCGGCAATTCATCGCCCGGCAAGTGGTGGTCGGTCACCAGCACCTGCAACCCGGCCGCTTTCGCTGCCGCCACGCCTTCGACGCTGGAGATGCCGTTGTCCACGGTGATCAGCAACTGCGGCTCGCGCTGCAACGCCACGGCGACGATTTCCGGGGTCAGGCCGTAGCCATATTCGAAGCGGTTGGGCACCAGGTAATCGACATGCGCCGCACCGAGCAACCTTAGGCCCAGGGTGCCCACGGTGCTGGCAGTGGCGCCATCGGCGTCGAAGTCGCCAACGATCAGGATGCGCTGGCGCTGCTCCAGCGCGGTCACCAGCAGATCCACCGCCGCATCGATGCCCTTGAGCTGCTGATAAGGGATCAACCGCGCCAGGCTCTTGTCCAGTTCAGCCTCGGACTGCACCCCGCGCGCGGCGTAGAGACGAGTCAACAGCGGTGGCAGTTCACCGAGAAACGGCAGGACAGCGGGCAACGGGCGGGGATCGATACGCATGGGGTGACGGGCGCTTCTCTTCTGATAAAACGGTTAAACAACAATTTCAAAAACAATAGAGGTCAACTGTAAAAGGGGGGTAACCCCCCTCCTACCTTTTTTCAACCGCGCTCGCCAACCAGCCACTGCAACTGCACTTCATGCTGGCCACGATCATCAGTCACAAAAATCGTGCCTTCACTGATCATCACATCCCACTTGATCACCCGTGGCATGTCCTTGGCCAGCGTCTCCAGGACCTCCTGAGGCACGGCCGCGATGTGCACGTTTTTCAGGTTGTTGGCCACCGGCACCACCTTGCCTTCCCACACACGCAGGCTGCCGTAGGCCAGCAGGCTGGTGCGTTCGGTGCGGCGCGAGCACCAGGTCAGGCGGTCGGCGTCGGGCTGGCCGACTTCAATCCAATGCAAAACCCGATCATCCAGGCTTTTTTCCCACAGGGCCGGTTCGTCTACATCAGACAGGCCACGGCCAAACGCCAACTGCTCGTTGTACCAGAGCGCGTAGGCCAGCAAGCGCACGGTCATGCGCTCTTCGGTCTCCGAAGGGTGACGCGCGATGGTCTGTTTGACGCTCTCGTACACCGAGCGATCGAGGTCGGTGAGGTTGAGTTCGAATTTGTAGGTCGTGGACGGCTGGGCCATGAACGGGCTTCTAGAGACAGGGAAAGGCGGCCAGTCTAACCGATGGTGGGGCTATTCAACGAATCCTGCGCTGCATCATCCTTATCCATGGCCCACTCGCCTATGTTAAAAGGCATCACACCACCGCCCTGCGCAGACAAGGAACCCCATGTCGTTTAATGCCAAACCGCTTGCCGGCCTGAAAGTCATCGAACTCGGCACCCTGATCGCCGGCCCGTTCGCGTCACGTATCTGCGCCGAATTCGGCGCCGAGGTGGTCAAGGTCGAATCCCCGGACGGCGGCGACCCGCTGCGCAAGTGGCGCAAGCTCTACGAGGGCACGTCGCTGTGGTGGTTTGTGCAGGCGCGCAATAAAAAGTCGCTGACGCTGAACCTCAAGCACCCGGACGGCCTGGCGATCCTCAAGCAGCTGCTGGCGGACGCCGACATCCTGATCGAAAACTTCCGCCCCGGCGTGCTGGAAAAGCTCGGCCTGAGCTGGGAAACCCTGCACGCGCTCAACCCCAAGCTGGTGATGGTGCGCCTCTCGGGCTTTGGTCAGACCGGGCCGATGAAGGACCAGCCGGGGTTTGGCGCAGTGGGCGAATCCATGGGCGGGCTGCGTTACATCACCGGTTTTGAAGACCGCCCGCCGGTGCGCACGGGCATCTCCATCGGCGACTCCATCGCCGCGCTGTGGGCGGTGATCGGCGCGTTGATGGCGCTGCGTCATCGCGAGGTCAACGGCGGCCTCGGCCAGGTGGTGGACGTGGCGCTGTATGAGGCCATCTTCGCCATGATGGAAAGCATGATCCCGGAGTTCGATGTGTTCGGGTTCATTCGCGAGCGCACCGGGAACATCATGCCCGGCATCACGCCATCCTCGATCCACACCAGCGCGGACGGCAAGCATGTGCAGATCGGCGCCAACGGTGATGCAATCTTCAAGCGCTTCATGGCGGCGATTGGCCGTGACGACCTGGCCAATGACCCTGCGCTGGCCAGCAATGACGGCCGCGATAGCCGCCGCGATGAGCTGTATGGGGTGATCGACCGATGGGTCAATTCGCTGCCACTGGACCAGGTGGTAGAGCAACTGAACAAGGCCGAAGTGCCCGCCAGCCGCATCTACAGCGCCGAGGACATGCTCGGTGACCCGCAATTCCTCGCGCGGGAAATGTTCCTCAAAGCCCAGCTTCCCGGCGGCAAGGACTTCAAGATGCCTGGCATCGTGCCCAAGCTGTCGGACACTCCGGGCAGCTGCGAATGGGTCGGGCCGCAGTTGGGCGAACACAACGCTGTGGTGCTGGGCGAACTGGGCTATGACGCTGCCGCCATCCTGCGTTTGCGCGAGGCAGGCGCGATCTGATGGCCCCTTGGTGCAAGCGCAGGCTCGCCCAACTGTGCCTCGCCGCCGTGGTGATCGGCGGCTGGCCCCTGTCGGCGAATGCCGAGGACACCTTGACCTGGTTGCTGCGCGACCTGCCGCCACTGACTATTTTCGAAGGGCCGAAAAAGGGTCAGGGGGCACTGGACCAACTGCTGCCTATCCTCATTGAGCGTTTGCCGGAGTACCGGCATCAGGTGCTGCACGTCAACCGTGCGCGTGGCATGCAGATGCTGCGCGAGCCCAGGCTCACCTGTGACCCCTCCCTGCTGTGGACGGCGGAGCGGGCCAAATACATGGTGTTTTCCGACCAGGCGTTTATGGTCGCCAGCAATGGCATCACCTTGCGACGCAGCGAACAGAACGCCATGACGCCATTTATCGTAGACGGCCAGTTTGACCTGCGAGCGTTTCTTGAGGCGCATAAAGCCCGGGTGGGTGTTGTTGCGGAACGCAGCTATGGGCCCGTCATCGATGAGCAGCTCAAGCAGGCCGATCCGCACAAACTGGCGCTGCATTACGGTAACGATGCCTTGGGCAGCCTGCTGCAGATGCAGCGCCTGGCGCGGCTGGAGGCGGTGTTGGGTTATTGGCCGGAGATCCGCTATCACGCGTTGCAACAGGGCATCGCCGCCGATGACTTGAGCTTTTACCCCATCAAGGGCTCGGCGCCCTACCAGCGTACGCATATCGGTTGCGCGGATACGCCCACAGGGCGCGAGGCCATTCAACGGATCAACCAGGTACTGCGCGACATTCCCCAGGAACAGGTGCAGCAATCCTACGCTTCATGGCTGGACCCGATCATGCGCGCGCACTACCTGCGCGATAACCCGAGTTTTTTCCAGGATTCGCCCGAGCGCTGAAAGGTCGTGGGGCAAATCCCAGGCAAAAAGAAACCCCGAAATGTGGGGAGACACTTCGGGGTTAAACGTGGCCTACAAAGACCAGTACAGCAAGGCACAAACACCGGAGCACAATGTTTGCTCTTGCTGTTAAAAAATCTGACCGGGCATCACGTAGGAAGTTTCCAGATATAAACAATTCTTCATGCAACGGCAGCGCTGCGGGTCTGGGCAGCGTTGCGCAAGGCTGCGATGACCGAGGGTTCCAGGCGCCCTTCGGCGATCTTGAGGTCACGCAGCAGGCAGTCTACGACGTCTACCAGCACGCGCTTGTCCAGCAATTGCGCACGGTCGACTTCACGCTCGACCACGATGGCGCCGGCAGGATTCTTCACGGTCACCAGGCACTCGTCCTGCACACCAGAGGTGGTCAGCGTAACCTGATAAGGGCTCAGTGCTTCTTCGAGCAATAGGCTGATACTTTCCATCTCGATCACCACTCAATAGTTCGGGAACAATCGTTTCAACGGGAGCTGCATCTCTCCTAAGTGACTGTTTGTGACGTAGGAAAGTTCGCTTTATCGTCTTTATGGGGCCGTCAGGGGATGACGAGATCCAGCATGCGCTTGCAACATGACAAGCAAAAAACGGCGGCACATAACTGCTTACGCAATGGGTGGCTGTTTTGGGGTTTGCCGGGCGCGCGGGATACAGGTGAATCCTAATACTCGGTAGGCGCTGGTCACGCTGCCAAGCGGGTAAAAACACATGTCAAAGGCCCTAATTGCGAAGGATGAACACGATGGCGGAACAAAATGAACAGCAGACCACGACAGACAGAATGCACGCTGAGGTCTCACGTATTTTTGCTGAAATAGCACGCATGCAAGCTGAGCAAGAAAAGCTCAAATCAGAATCCATGAAGATAAACTGTGAGACTTTCTGGTACCCCATGGGCGTAGCAATGGCAGTTGTCGCGACGATTGCGTCCATCACCGGAATGGCTATCAAATTGCTCCTGTAACCAGCACACCGCCGGGCCTGCCAAAAACAAAAAACGCCGCTGACCCAAGGAAGGGAAAGCGGCGTTTTTATCTACGCGGTTTGCCTTACAACGGCTTACCCCGGTTGCCATGCTGGCTCACAAACGCCTGCATCGCTTTCAAGTCATTGGGCAAAACGGTGCAACGCTCTTCGCGCTCGAACAGGTCAGCCAAGTGCTCCGGCAATTCCAGCGCCTTGCCAACACCGGCCTTCTCCACCGCTTCCGGAAACTTCACCGGGTGGGCGGTGCCCAGGATCACCATCGGGATGTCCAGGCTGCGACGGCATTCGCGTGCGGCCTTCACACCAATGGCGGTGTGCGGGTCCAGCAGCTCGCCGGTCTGGGCGTAGACTTGCGCGATGGTTTCGCAGGTCTGCGCGTCGTCCACGGCCAGGGAGTCGAACAGCTTGCGGGTTTCGGTCCAGCGTTCTTCATCCACGCTGAAACCGCCACCGCTCTTGAAGTTGTCCATCAAGCCGGCAATAGCGGCGCCGTTGCGACCGTGCATGTCGAACAGCAAACGTTCGAAGTTCGACGACACCATGATGTCCATGGACGGCGACAGTGTGGCGTGCAGGGTTTCCTTGACGTACTGGTTGCCGCTCATGAAGCGGTGCAGGATGTCGTTGCGGTTGGTGGCGACGATCAACTGGTTGATCGGCAGGCCCATGTTGCGCGCCAGGTAGCCGGCGAAGATGTCGCCGAAGTTGCCGGTCGGCACCGAGAACGACACCGAACGCGCCGGGCCGCCCAACTGCAGGGAGGCGTGGAAGTAGTAGACGATCTGGGCCATGATCCGCGCCCAGTTGATCGAGTTCACCGCCACCAGGCGCGTGCCCTTGAGGAAGCTCTGGTCGGCGAAGCTGTTCTTGACCATTTCCTGGCAATCATCGAAGTTGCCTTCGACGGCGATGTTGTGGATGTTCTCACCGAAGATGGTGGTCATCTGGCGACGCTGCACTTCCGACACGCGCTTGTGCGGGTGCAGGATGAAAATGTCGACGTTTTCGCAGTGCTTGCAGCCTTCGATGGCCGCCGAGCCGGTGTCACCCGAGGTGGCACCGATGATCACCACGCGCTCACCGCGCTTCTCCAGCACGTAATCGAGCAGGCGACCCAGCAGTTGCAGGGCGAAATCCTTGAACGCCAGGGTCGGGCCGTGAAACAGCTCGAGTACCCACTCGTTGCCGTTCAGCTGACGCAACGGCGCGATGGCGCTGTGGGAAAACACGCCGTAGGTTTCTTCCAGGATCTTCTTGAAGTCCGCATCCGGAATGCTGCCGGTGACGAACGGGCGCATCACCCGGAACGCCAACTCGTGGTACGGCAGGCCGGCCCACGAAGCGATTTCTTCCTGGGTAAAACGTGGCAGGTTTTCCGGCACGTACAGGCCGCCGTCGGTGGCAAGGCCTGCCAGCAAAACGTCTTCGAAATTCAGGGCCGGTGCCTGGCCGCGGGTGCTGATGTAACGCATGACTGGCTCCTCTACAACATTCTCGAACAGAGGCCGCCGACTGCACGGGGCCTCTGGAACAGATCGGTTAGTTCAGGTGTTCGACACGAATACGCACCACCGGGCCCACGACGCCCTGCAAGGCTTCGAGTGCAGCGATGGCATCGTTGATGTGCTGTTCGAGCACGCGATGGGTCAGCAGGATCATCGGCACCTGGCCGTTTTGCTCCTCGACTTCCTTCTGCATGATCGACTCGATGTTGATACCGCGCTCCGACAGGATGCTCGCCACCTGGGCCAACACGCCCGGGTGATCCTTGGCCTGGATGCGCAGGTAGTAGGCGCTTTCACAAGCTTCGATCGGCAGGATCGGGTGGGCCGACAGCGAGTCCGGCTGGAAGGCCAGGTGCGGTACGCGGTTTTCCGGGTCGCTGGTCATGGCGCGAACCACGTCCACCAGGTCGGCGATCACCGACGACGCGGTCGGCTCCATGCCGGCGCCGGCGCCGTAGAACAGGGTCGAACCGGCTGCGTCGCCGTTGACCATCACCGCGTTCATCACGCCATTGACGTTGGCGATCAGGCGGTCAGCCGGGATCAGCGTCGGGTGCACACGCAGCTCGATACCGGCCGGGGTGCTGCGCGCCACGCCAAGGTGCTTGATGCGGTAGCCCAGCGCTTCGGCGTAGTTCACGTCGGCGGTTGTCAGTTTGGTGATGCCTTCGGTGTAGGCCTTGTCGAACTGCAGCGGGATACCAAAGGCGATGGACGCCAGGATGGTCAGCTTGTGGGCCGCGTCGATACCTTCCACGTCAAAGGTCGGGTCGGCTTCGGCGTAACCCAGGGCCTGGGCTTCGGCCAGCACGTCTTCGAAGGTACGGCCCTTCTCGCGCATTTCGGTGAGGATGAAGTTGCCGGTGCCGTTGATGATGCCGGCCACCCAGTTGATGCGGTTGGCGGACAGGCCTTCACGGATCGCCTTGATCACCGGGATGCCACCGGCCACGGCCGCTTCGAACGCCACGATCACGCCCTTCTCGCGGGCCTTCGCGAAGATCTCGTTGCCGTGCACGGCGATCAGCGCCTTGTTGGCGGTGACCACGTGCTTGCCGTTTTCGATGGCCTTGAGCACCAGCTCGCGGGCCACGGTGTAGCCGCCTACCAGTTCGATGACGATATCGATTTCAGGGTTGGTGGCCACGGCGAAGACATCGTTGGTAATCGCAATACCGGTCGTTTGGAACTGAGGCTTTGGCGTACGCGTGGCAATTTGCGCCACTTCAATCCCGCGACCTGCGCGGCGGGAAATTTCCTCAGCGTTACGCTGAAGTACGTTTAAGGTGCCGCCACCGACGGTCCCTAACCCACAGATGCCTACTTTGACCGGTTTCACTGAAGAACTCCCCATGAAACGGCCGACGCAAGGTCGGCCGTGGAAAACAGCCGCACGACTGCGGCTTTCAATTTAATGGCCCGTCGACTTATCCACAGGCCATGATCGTCAAAGGTTCGACGATGCTGGTTTATTTGGCACTCAGCGCCAGTTTGGCAACTTGTGGTGCCGGCTGGTAGCCCGGAATCACTTGGCCGTCAGCCAAAACGATGGCCGGTGTACCGTTCACGCCAATCGACTGGCCCAGGGCGAATTGCTTGGAAACCGGGTTGGCGCACTTGGCGGCCTTGATTTCCTTGCCATCGACCATCTTGTCCATGGCGGCTTTCTTGTCGGCCGAGCACCATACGGCTTGCAGCTGCTCGTCACCCGGCGAGCCCAGGCCCTGGCGCGGGAACGCTACGTAGCGCACCTCCACGCCGAGCTTGTTCAGCGCCGGCACTTCGGCATGCAGCTTGTGGCAGTACGGGCAGGTGGTGTCGGTGAACACGGTGATGTGGGTCTTGGTTTCGCCGATAGCCGGGTAGACCACGGTTTCAGCTACTGGAATACCGTTGATCAGCTTGGACACGCCCAGGCGCTCGGCTTTCTCGGTCAGGTTTACCGGCTTGCCGTCTTTCAGCTGGAACAGATAGCCCTGAACGATGTACTGGCCGTCGGCGCTGGCGTACAGCACTCGGCTGCCCTTGAGCTTGACTTCATACAGACCGGCCATCGGGCTGGCGCTGATGCTTTCGATCGGGGTGTCGAGCTGCAGGTTGGCCAGGCTCTTGCGAATGGTCTGCTCGGCGGCGTCATCAGCGAAGGCAAAAGTGGAAACCAACGCAATCGCTGCGGCGGCAATAATCTGGGTCAAGCGCATGGGAACTCCTGAAGGCAGATGCAGGGACGGGAAGGAACACCGATCTTGAAACACGGGCAGTGGCCGTCCCCCTTACTAACCGGCAAAGCCTACCACAGTTGGGCCGCAGGGCAGCCCGCGGCGGGATAAATTGGCGGTTTTCACCCGCGTGGATGGTGCTTGGCGTGCATATCCTGCAAACGCGCGCGCGCCACATGGGTGTAGATCTGGGTTGTGGATAAGTCGCTGTGCCCGAGCAGCATCTGCACCACGCGCAAATCCGCACCGTGGTTGAGCAAATGGGTGGCGAATGCATGGCGCAAGGTGTGGGGCGACAAGGCCTTGCCGATCCCGGCAACCTTGGCCTGGTGCTTGATGCGATGCCAGAAGGTCTGGCGGGTCATCTGCTCACCGCGCAGGCTGGGAAACAGCACATCGCTGGGGCGCCCGCCGAGCAATTCGCCGCGCGCATCGCGCATGTAGCGCTCGACCCACACAATCGCCTCCTCACCCATCGGCACCAGCCGCTCCTTGCTGCCCTTGCCCATCACCCGCAGTACGCCCTGGCGCAGGTTGACCTGCTCCAGGGTCAGGCTGATCAACTCGGTCACACGCAGGCCGCAGGCGTACAGCACCTCCAGCATGGCGCGGTCGCGCTGGCCGATGGCTTCGCTCAGGTCCGGGGCGGCGAGCAAGGCGTCGACGTCGGCTTCCGACAGGGATTTAGGCAATGGCCGGCCGAGTTGCGGCATGTCGATCTGCAGGGTCGGGTCGAGGGCGATCAGTTTTTCCCGCAGCAGGTAGCGATAAAAGCCACGTACGCCCGAGAGAAAGCGTGCGGTGGAGCGCGGTTTGTAGTTCTGCTCCAGGCGCCAGGCCAGGTGATCGAGGATCAGTTCGCGGCCGGCGTTGATCAGCTCGAGGTTTTTTTCCTGCAGCCAGCCATTGAACAGCGCCAGGTCGCTGCGATAGGCCTGGCGAGTGTTGTCCGACAGGCCTTTTTCCAGCCACAGGGCGTCGAGGAAGCGGTCGATCAAGGGGTGGTCAATGGCGGGCATGGGGACTCAAGGCTTGGGAAAGGTGTTGTCAGTGACATCCTATCGCGGGCAAGCCCACTCCCACAGGGGAATGCATTCCTAATGTGGGAGCTGGCTTGCGCGGCTGGGTTCAGGATCAGTCCAAAAACCCGGGCAGCACTGGCACCGGGCGCTTGTCGGCATCAATCGCGACAAAGCTGAACACACCCTGGATGGCCTTCTCGCGGCCATCGGCACTCATGCTCTCGACGAAGACTTCGACCTCAACCTTAAGGCTGGTGTTGCCGACTTTGATCACACGGCCGATCAACTCGACGATGGAACCGGCAGGGATCGCGTGGTTGAAGTCGATGCGGTCGGTAGACACGGTCACCAACGGCAGACGGCAAAAACGCGTAGCGGTGATGAACGACACTTCATCCATCCACGCCAGGGCAGTACCGCCGAACAGGGTGTTGTGGTGGTTGGTGGTCGGCGGAAACACGGCCTTGGTCACATGCGTGACGGACAGGTCGGTGCGACGCTGGATTTCTTCGAGGCGGGTGGTCATGGACAAATACCGGCAAAGGAACAAATTTCAGGCACAAAAAAGCAGCCCGTAGGCTGCTTTTTTCTGCATCGGGAAGCTGGACTTAAGCCAGTTTTTCCTTGATGCGAGCTGCTTTACCGGACAGGTCACGCAGGTAGTACAGCTTGGCTTTACGTACGTCACCGCGACGTTTAACGGCCATGCTGTCGATTTGCGGGCTGTAGGTCTGGAAAGTACGCTCTACGCCAACACCGTTGGAGATTTTACGAACAGTGAAAGCACTGTTCACACCACGGTTACGCTTGGCGATTACAACGCCTTCGAACGCTTGCAGACGCGAACGGTCGCCTTCCTTCACTTTCACCTGAACGACAATGGTGTCGCCCGGGGCAAAGGTAGGGATTTCTTTGGTCATCTGCTCTGCTTCGAGTGCAAGGATGATTTTGTTAGTCATGCTGTGCTCCTAAGGTAAGTCAATGGACCTACCATCGATACGTTGTTAACTATCGTCCCGCGCGAGGATGTATTCCTCGAGCAGCTTCTTCTCTTCTCCAGAAAGCGAGCGGCTTTCCAGAAGATCGGCGCGTCGTTCATAGGTCCGACCAAGGGACTGCTGTAAACGCCAACGCCGGATGTGTGCGTGATTGCCACTTAGCAATACGTCGGGAACACGCTGATCCGCATACACCTCCGGTCGGGTGTAGTGCGGGCAATCCAGCAAACCATCCGTGAAGGAATCTTCCTCCGCGGAGTCCGCATGCCCTAAAGCTCCAGGCAGCAGTCGTGTAACCGCATCTATCAGGACCATCGCCGGCAGCTCGCCGCCAGACAGGACATAGTCCCCAATCGACCACTCTTCATCGACATGAGCTTCAATAAAACGCTCGTCAATGCCTTCATAGCGACCGGCAATCAGGATCAATGCTTCCTCATTCGCCAGTTCGCGGACCCCAGCCTGTTTCAGCTGACGGCCTTGAGGGGACAGGTAAATTACCTTCGCCTTCTCCCCGGCAGCAGCCTTGGCCTGAACCAATGCGTCTTCCAGGGGCTTGATCTTCATCACCATGCCCGGGCCACCGCCAAATGGGCGATCGTCCACAGTGTGATGTCGATCCGTCGTGTAGTCTCGCGGGTTCCAACAGGTAAGCTGCAACAGCCCCTGTTTCACCGCCCGACTGGTGATGCCGTACTCGCTGATGGCGGAAAACATCTCGGGAAACAAACTGATCACTTCAATGCGCAAATTAGCCACGCTTAGAAGTCCGCGTCCCATTCCACCTTCATCTCGCCCGCTGCCAGGTCGACGGCCAACACGCATTGCTCCGTATAGGGCAACAGGCGTTCGCGATCATCCAGGCTGCCAGCGCAAGGCTTGACCACCATTACATCATTGGCGCCGGTTTCCAGAAGATGATCGATTTTCCCGAACAGTTGCCCGAGTTGATCAATAACCTTCAGACCTTCCAGCTGGTACCAGTAGTACTCGCCGTCGGTCAATTCAGGGAACAGGTCTCGCGGCACGCAGATCTCATAACCGGCCAGAAGACGAGCTTCTTCACGATCATCAAGACCCTTGAGCTTTGCGACCAGGAACTTGTCGCTCCCGCGTCCACTGACCAGCTCAACCTGCTTAACGCTACCTTCGCGCTTGAGCGTCCAGGTTTTGTACTGCAACAGGTTTTCAGTCGGATCAGTAAAGGAATACACCTTCACTTCGCCGCGAACGCCATGAACAGAGTAAATCTTGCCGATAACGATCAAATCATCAGCAACAGCTGGCGTCGCGTTCATATTGCTCAGGCTGCGGCCTTAGCCGAGTCCTTAGCCGAGTCCTTCAACAGTTTTGCAACGCGCTCGGATGGCTGTGCACCAACGCTCAGCCAGTAGGCTACGCGCTCTTGGTTCACGGACAGACGAACTTCTTGACCACGAGCAACAGGGTTGAAGAAACCAACCTGTTCCTTGTGCGAACCGTCGCGCGGGTTGCGGCTGTCGGTTACGGTCAAGTGGTAAAACGGGCGCTTTTTGGAGCCGCCGAGGGCAAGACGGATTGTTAGCATGTGAAGATCGTTCCTGTAGTCGGTGCTGCAAATCTAAATGCACAGCGGGCATAGGTGCCCGAAAGGCCGCATATTCTAAGGAATATCCGGACTTTTGCAAATGTCTTTTTCTGGCGCCTATCAGCGTGCCATTCAGATCTGCTATAGAGCCGTCGGTTAAAACGGCAGGTCAGCCCCCGCCAACGGCGGGTTTGCTGGAGATCCCACATCCCTGTGGGTCGGAGCAGGAGCAAGCTCCCGCTCGAATTCTTTACATCTTTGGCATGCCGCCGCCGGGCAACATACCGCCCATGCCGCGCATCATCTTGGCCATCCCGCCCTTGGCGGAGAATTTCTTCATCATCTTCTGCATCTGCTTGTGCTGCTTGATCAAGCGACCGATGTCCTGCACCTGAGTACCGGAACCCATGGCGATCCGGCGTTTGCGCGAACCGCTGATCAGCTCAGGGTCGCGGCGCTCGGCCGGGGTCATGGAGTTGATGATGGCTTCCATCTGCTTGAACTGCTTCTCTGCCGCGCCCTGGGCATTGCCCATTTGCGCCAGGTTCACGCCGCCCATGTTCGGCAGCTTGTCCATCAGGCCGCCGAGGCCGCCCATGTTCTTCATTTGTTGCAGCTGGTCGCGGAAGTCTTCGAGGTCGAAGCCCTTGCCCTTCTTCAGCTTCTTGGCCAGTTTCTCGGCCTTGTCCTTGTCAAGCGTGGCTTCGGCCTGCTCGATCAGGCTGAGCACGTCGCCCATGCCGAGGATGCGCGAGGCGATACGCTCAGGGTGGAACGGCTCGAGCGCGTCGCTCTTCTCGCCCATACCGATGAACTTGATCGGCTTGCCGGTGATGGCGCGCACCGACAGCGCGGCACCGCCACGGGCGTCGCCGTCGACCTTGGTGAGGATCACGCCGGTCAGCGGCAGTGCGTCGCCGAAGGCCTTGGCGGTGTTGGCCGCATCCTGGCCGGTCATGGCATCGACCACGAACAGCGTCTCGACCGGGTTGATCGCGGCATGCAGCGCCTTGATCTCGCCCATCATCTCTTCATCGATGTGCAGGCGACCGGCGGTATCGACGATCACCACGTCGATGAACTTCAACCGCGCTTCTTTAATAGCGGCGTTGGCAATGTCGACCGGCTTCTGGCTCAGGTCGGACGGGAAGAAGGTCACGCCGACTTCGCCGGCGAGCATTTCCAGCTGCTTGATGGCTGCCGGACGGTAGATGTCAGCCGACACCACCATCACCGACTTCTTCTTGCGCTCTTTAAGGAAGCGCGCCAGCTTGCCGGCGGTGGTGGTCTTGCCCGCACCTTGCAGACCCGCCATCAGCACGACGGCTGGCGGCACGGCGCTGAGGTTCAGGTCTTCGTTGGCCGCGCCCATCAGGCTTTCGAGTTCGGCCTGGACGACCTTCACAAACGCCTGGCCCGGGGTCAGGCTGCGCGACACTTCGGTGCCGACCGCGCGCTCTTTGACCGAGTTGACGAAGTCCTTCACCACCGGCAAGGCCACGTCGGCTTCCAGCAACGCCATGCGCACTTCGCGCAGGGTGTCTTTAATATTGTCCTCGGTCAGCTTGGCCTTGCCGGTTACGTGGCGCAGCGTCTGCGAGAGACGGTCAGTCAAGTTTTCAAACATGCGCGATCCTTTCAGGCCCCATTCATCGAAATGCTTTGGTAGACCGAGGTAATGACGGCCCAGGCTGTGGTAAATCGCTATTAAAAACAGCGCTCGGCGAGCCTGCGGCGTGGGCAGGTCGCGGATTATAGCGAAGACTGCGCCCATGCACACCCGCTGTCTGGCCCGGGAGTCTTTCGTGGAACGCGGGGGTATGCCAAACTCAGCGCCTTTCGGGCTTGTCTATCAGGATTTATGCTCCCCTTGTCACCCAGTTTACTACCCAGCCTCGCCGCCGCCCTCTTGTATGCCGCTGCGACCCTCTATCAAGGCACTCGTCTGGCCCAAGGCGCCAAGGCAGACAAACGTCTGCTGGTCGGGCTCGGCGTCCTTGCCCTGCTGGCCCATGCCGCGAGCCTGTTCACTCACCTGATGACGCCGGTGGGCCTGGGCCTGGATTTTTTCAGCGCCGCCAGCCTGATCGCCGCAGCCGTCATCGCGCTGACGCTGATGGCCTGCTACCGGATCCCCGTCGAGAACCTGCTGGTGCTGTTATTCCCGCTGGGACTGCTGACGGTGCTGCTCGCGCAATTTGCCCCGACCGGCACCGTGCAGGTGATTGATGAAGAGCCAGGCATCCTCGCGCACATCCTGCTGTCGATCCTCGCCTACGGCATGTTCACCATTGCGGTGTTCCAGGCCTTGCTCCTGCTGCTGCAGGACCACCAGCTCAAGCACAAGCACCCGTCCGGGCTGATCAAGAACTTCCCACCGCTGCAAACCATGGAAAGCCTGCTGTTCGGTTTCCTGTGGGCCGGCTGGACGCTGCTGTCGCTGTCGCTGATCTCCGGCTGGCTGTTCGTCGAAAACCTGTTCGCCCAGCACCTGGTGCACAAGACCCTGCTGGCGTGCCTGGCCTGGGTGGTGTTCAGCGTGCTGCTGTGGGGCCGCAATCGCCTCGGCTGGCGCGGGCACAAGGCTATCCGCTGGACCCTGGCCGGTTTCTGCCTGCTGATGCTGGCCTACTTCGGCAGCAAGCTGGTTCGCGAATACATCCTGCATATCTGACGAGCGGCGATCATGGACAACTTGCCCCTTGGGCCGATGCTCGCGGTAATCGCCCTGCTGGTGTTATGGGCGGCGCTGTTTACCGCCATCGAAGCCGCACAACAACACCTGCTGGCCCTGCGCCCCGGCACCCGCCAGGGTGACAAGGCCGCCGCCCGCCTGAGTTTTCCGCGCAACAGCCTGATCCTGTGCAACAGCCTGTGCCGCGCCGCAGTGGTGATTCTGTGCACCTTGCTGGCGATCTACACCTGGGCGCAGAACGGCCCGTGGCTGGGCTGGCTGATCTCCTGCAGTGTGCTGCTGATACTCGCCGACTACCTGCCCCGCGCCCTGGCCACCCGCCATCCCCAGGCAGTGCTGGGCTTTGGCAATACGCTGCTGGGCGTGCCGCTGAAAATCCTCTACCCCTTTGCCTGGCTGCTCAATGGCATCAGCCTGTTACTGCTGCGCCCGTTTGCGCGCAAGGCCGGCGTGGTGAAAAAGAGCGACGACCCGCTGCCCGAGCACGATGACGACCAGGCACCCGAGGCCGATGACAGCCAGAACCCCGGCATGCCTGGCATCCATGCACTGGATAACATCACCGTAAATGACATCCTGGTGCCGCGCAGCGAAGTCGACGGCATCAACCTGGATGACTCCATCGAAGAAATCATCGAGCAACTGCGCACCTCCCAGCGCACCCGCCTGCCGGTGTTCCACAGTGACATCAACCAGGTCCAGGCCGTGCTCAATACACGCCAGGTCCAGCACCTGCTGCCCGACGCCAGCCTGACCAAGGAAGCGTTGCTCGCCGCCTGCCACGAACCCTACTTCGTCCCGGAAAGCACGCCCTTGCAGTTGCAACTGCTGAACTTCCACAAACAGCAGCGCCGCCTGGGCATGGTGGTGGACGAATACGGCGAAGTGCTGGGCATTGTCACCCTGGAAGATATCCTCGAAGAAATCGTCGGCGAATTCGAAAGCGATCAGGCAGTGGATAACCCGCACATCGAGGCCCAGCCCGATGGCCGCTACATCATCGACGGCGCCGCTTCGATCCGTGAACTCAACAAGAGCCTGGGCTGGCACCTGCCCAGCGACGGCCCCAAGACCCTCAACGGCCTGGTGACCGAAGCGCTGGAGACCATTCCGGATTGCGCGGTGTGCCTGAAAATCGGGCGCTATCGCCTGGAAATCCTCGAGACCGAGGACAACCGTGTGGCCAAGGTACTGATCTGGCACACCAGCCGCGTGCCGGTCGCCGCATAGTTCTCCTGACACACCACAATCCAATGTGGGAGGGGGCTTGCCCCCGATAGCGGTGTGCCAATCAGCACATCTGCAACTGATCAACCGCAATCGGGGGCAAGCCCCCTCCCACATTTTGATTTGCGGCGCTCCAGCTCTTGTTGTATTTCCAAACCCCTTCCTATAATCGGCGAGCTTACCCAAGCCCCGCCCGACCGCGTGCTACCCGCACTCCGCGCGTCCAGGCACCGCTGCATCGTGTCTGACCGGTGTTCGCTCCCATCCCGAGCCACCCCGCGCACAACCCTGATCCATGGGTGTTCGACCAATAATAATCCGCGTCCAAACGCGCAATGACCGTCAGGGATATCGCCATGAGCACCACCTATAACGAGGCCGCGACCGCCGCCCCGACCAACTCGACTGCACGGGTCGCCACGGCGAGCATCGTCGGCACCGCCATCGAGTTCTACGACTTCTACATCTATGCCACGGCTGCCGCGCTGGTGATCGGCCCGGTGTTCTTCCCGCAGACCTCAGGCACCGCGCAGATGCTGGCGTCGTTCCTGACCTTCGGCATCGCCTTTATCGCCCGCCCGCTTGGCTCGGCGCTGTTTGGCCACTTTGGCGACCGCATTGGGCGCAAGTCCACGCTGGTGGCTTCTTTGCTGCTGATGGGCGTGTGCACCACGCTGATCGGCTTGCTGCCGGGCTATGACAGCATCGGGGCCTGGGCGCCGATCCTGTTGTGTGTGCTGCGTTTCGGCCAGGGCCTGGGCCTGGGCGGCGAATGGGGCGGCGCGGCATTGCTGGCCACCGAGAACGCGCCCAAGGGCAAGCGCGCCTGGTTCGGCATGTTTCCGCAGTTGGGCCCATCGATTGGTTTTCTGGCGGCGAACGGCTTGTTCCTGATCCTGGCCATGAGCCTCAATGACGAGCAGTTCCGCAGCTGGGGCTGGCGCATCCCGTTCATCCTCAGTGCCGCGCTGGTGATGGTCGGCCTGTATGCACGCTTGAAGCTGCATGAAACCCCGGTGTTCGCCAACGCCGTGGCCAAGGAAAAACCGGTAAAAGTGCCGCTGGTGGAACTGTTCAGCCAGCATTGGCTGCCGGTGCTGCTGGGCGCCGCCTCGATGGTGGTGTGCTATGCGCTGTTCTACATCACCACCGCGTTTTCCCTGAGCTACGGCGTGTCGACACTGGGCTACAGCCGTGAAACCTTCCTCGGCCTGCTGTGCTTTGCGGTGCTGTTCATGGGCCTGGCCACACCACTGGCGGCGCTGGCGAGTGACCGCTGGGGGCGCAGGCCGGTGCTGATCGTCGGCGCGGTGCTGGCGATTCTGTCGGGCTTTACCATGGAGCCGCTGCTGACCCACGGCTCGACCTGGGCGGTTGCACTGTTTTTGGCGCTGGAGCTGTTCCTGATGGGCGTGACCTTCGCCCCGATGGGCGCGATGCTGCCGGAGCTGTTCCCGACCCGCGTGCGTTATACCGGCGCGTCGGCGGCGTATAACCTGGGTGGGATTGTGGGCGCGTCGGCCGCACCGTTCTTCGCGACCAAGCTGGTGGCGATGGGTGGGCTGAGTTATGTCGGCGGGTATGTGTCGGCAGCGGCGTTGCTTAGCTTGATTGCTGTGCTGTGCCTGAAAGAGACGCGGGATAATGATCTGAACAAGGTGGTCTGATAGACCGCTCTCGGGGGCAAGCCCCCTCCCACACTGGAATGGGTTCACACATCAAACTCTGTGAACCCAATCAAATGTGGGAGGGGGCTTGTCGGGCCGCCGCATCGCCCCGATGCTTTTAGAGCTCTACCACAACAGCCTGGGAAGCCCGGGTCGCCTTGGCCCGAGCAGCCTCAATCGACTCATCCCGCGCCAACGCCACGCCCATGCGGCGCTGGCCATTCACCTCTGGCTTACCAAACAGACGCAACGCCGTGTCCGGCTCGCTCAAGGCGGCGCCAAGGTTGGCGAATGCAGTTTGGATCGACTGCCCTTCCACCAGAATCACCGCCGACGCCGAAGGCCCGAACTGACGGATCAACGGAATTGGCAGGCCAAGAATGGCGCGCGCATGCAGCGCGAACTGCGACAGGTCCTGGGAAATCAGGGTCACCAAACCGGTGTCATGCGGGCGCGGCGAGACTTCGCTGAACCACACCTGATCACCCTTGATGAACAGCTCGACGCCAAACAGACCACGACCACCCAGGGCTTCGGTCACCGCTTTGGCAACGCGCTCGGATTCGGCCAGGGCAATCGGGCTCATGGCTTGTGGCTGCCAGGATTCCTGGTAATCGCCCTTCTCCTGGCGATGGCCAACCGGCGCGCAGAACGTGGTGCCGCCGATGTGGCGCACGGTCAGCAGGGTGATTTCGTAGTCGAAGTCGATAAAGCCTTCGATGATCACCCGGCCCTTGCCGGCGCGGCCGCCTTCCTGGGCGTAATCCCAGGCTTTCTGCACGTCATCGATGCTGCGCAACAGGCTCTGGCCCTTGCCCGACGAACTCATCACCGGCTTGACCACGCACGGGAAGCCCAGGTCCTGGACGGCCTTGCTGTAGTCTTCGAAGGTGTCGGCGAAGTGGTACGGCGAGGTCGGCAGGTCCAGCTCTTCAGCGGCCAGGCGGCGGATACCTTCGCGGTTCATGGTCAGCGAGGTGGCACGCGCGGTCGGGATCACGGTGAAGCCTTCGGCTTCCAGCTCAACCAGGGTGGCGGTGGCGATGGCTTCGATTTCCGGCACGATGAAGTGCGGCTTCTCGGCTTCGATCACCGCACGCAGGGCGGCGCCGTCGAGCATGTTGATCACGTGGCTGCGATGCGCCACCTGCATGGCCGGCGCGTTGGCGTAGCGATCCACGGCAATCACTTCAACGCCCAGGCGTTGCAGTTCGATTACCACTTCCTTGCCCAGCTCACCGCAGCCACACAGCATTACGCGGGTCGCGGTTGGCGACAATGGAGTTCCGATTCGGGTCATCTCAGGTCCTCAGGGGAGCGGATCATGGGGAGAAAGGCCGGCATTTTACATGAACTGTAAAAATTGGCCTCAGTTGGCGACGGCCCGTTTGCGCATGCGCACCGCCATGATCAGCCACACCACCGTGACCCCGGCGAACTTTGACACCAGCGCGGTGCCCGCCACGGCCGGGGTGAGCGCGCCGATCAGGCCGAAAAAGATAAAGGTATCGAGGGGAATGCTCAGTGCCGAACTTATCCACAGGCGGTCGTGCAGCGGGCGCTTGGTGATGCTGAACACCAGCCAGTCGATGCATTCGGACACCGCGAACGCCGTGGCACTGGCCAGGGCAATGGAGGGGTCGGAGGTGATGTACGACAGCACCAGCGCCGCCAGCATGGCAACGATTGCGCCATGGCCGAAGCGGGTTTGCACCATGTCGCGCAGGATGAAGACCAGGCCACCCCAGGCCGACCAGATGATGTCCAGGTGCGGGGCGGTGGAGAAGGCGAAGTTGATCAGCACGACGCTGCTGATGTAGGCGATCAGGAAGAGCATGGGGGGATGGACCTGTGAGCAATCGGCACAGGGTACTTCACATTTTGAAATATGTCGTCTGGGAGGGCCCTATCGGGGGCAAGCCCCCTCCCACAGGTGACCGTGTTTCTCCTGCGGGAATGCAGTCAAAATATGGGAGGGGGCTTGCCCCCGATAGCAATCTGTCAGCTGCCAGATTTGCCGGGAGTCATCCACACCAACCCACCCGCCACCGCCCGCTCATGGCACAACCCCAACACCACCCGGCGCTCGGCATTGTCCATACGGCTCCAACGCGTAATCTCATCCACCGTGCGCTGGCAGCCAGTGCAGATATCGTCGTCATCCAGTGCGCAAATGCTCACGCACGGCGAGGCGACGGGGCGTTCTATCGGGTTCATTCTTCCTGCTCAGCCAAGTCACGCGCATAGCGCTGCGAGTTATGCACATAGTGCGCGGCGCTGGCCTCGAGCATGTTCTTCTGCGCGTCGGTCAGCTCACGCACCACCTTGCCGGGCGAGCCCATCACCAGCGAGCCGTCGGGGATTTCCTTGCCTTCGCCGATCAGCGAATTGGCGCCGATGATGCAATGCTTGCCGATTTTGGCGCCGTTGAGGATCACCGCGTTGATGCCGATCAGGCTGTAATCGCCCACCGTGCAGCCGTGCAGCATGGCGTTGTGGCCGATGGTCACGCCGGTGCCGAGGGTCAGTGGGTAGCCCATGTCGGTGTGCATCACGCTGCCGTCCTGCACGTTGCTGTTCTTGCCGATCAGGATCAGTTCGTTGTCGCCACGCAACACCGCGTTGAACCAGACGTTGGCGCCCTCCTCCAGCTTGACCTTGCCCACCAGCGTGGCATTGGGGGCC
This sequence comes from Pseudomonas sp. AC463, assembly GCF_979253585.1. NCBI lineage: Bacteria > Pseudomonadati > Pseudomonadota > Gammaproteobacteria > Pseudomonadales > Pseudomonadaceae > Pseudomonas > Pseudomonas sp. AC463. The sequence continues at coordinate 193,036 of NZ_CEEDDZ010000009.1, forward strand.
ACCCAACTGGTTGGGTGCGTCTCGACGCGGGCGTCGCCCAGGCGGTATTTCATGGTGTGTCCTCACGGCTCGCCATTCAAACGATGGCTCAGGTATTGATGAAGCTTTTGGGCGGCTGGTGCAGGCTGATCTGGGCGTCGTCATAGAGCAGGTTGATCAGCTCCACGATCATGATCGCCGTCAGCCCCCAGATCTTGTATTCGCCAAACCGGTAGCTGGGCACATACCAGCTGCGGCCCTGGTAATCGATTCTGTGGGTATGTTCACGCGGGTCCTGCCGGAAAAAATCCAGCGGCACGCTGAACACCGCCGCAATCTCGGCATCGTTGGCCAGGTATTCGACGTAATCGGGGATAACGCCTACATAAGGCGTAACCCGGATGCCATGCAGGGAAATCAGCGGGCTCAGCGGGCCGATGACTTCCACCAGGCCAGGCGGCAGGCCGATTTCTTCTTCGGCTTCGCGCAGCGCGGTGAAGATCAGGTCCGGGTCTTCGGGGTCGCGGCGCCCGCCGGGGAAGGCCACTTCGCCGCCATGGGTCGACAGGCCGCTGGCGCGCAGGGTCAGGATCAGCTCAGGTTCGTCACTGCGGGTAATCGGCACCAGCACCGCGGCCTCGGGGAAACGCCCGTCGGTTTCCAGCGTATGGGGAGTGTGATTGCTTACCCGGCGAAGTAGCTCGTCCAGCATGAGTCATCTCGGTCTGTTGGCTACCTTGCATCATGCACCAAAGCTGCCGGGCGCCCAACCCCAAAACCCGACGACACCTTGCAGCCCCCCGCCAGCCACGCCAAGATAGGCGCACTTTCCAGGAACCCCAGCATGAATTTCTGCAGCCAGTGCGGTAAACCGGTTACCCAGCGCATTCCCGAAGGCGACGGCCGCCTGCGTTTTGTGTGTGATCACTGCTCGACCATCCACTACCAGAACCCCAATATTGTCGCCGGCACCGTGCCGGTGTGGGGCGACAAGGTGCTGCTGTGCCGCCGCGCCATCGAACCGCGCCTGGGCTACTGGACCCTGCCCGCCGGTTTCATGGAGAACGGCGAGACGGTGGAGCAGGCCGCCATGCGCGAAACCCTCGAAGAAGCTTGTGCCCGCGTGCGCAACCTGAACATCTATACGCTGATCGACGTGCCGCACATCAGCCAGGTGCATATCTTCTACCGCGCCGAACTGGTCGACCTGGATTACGCCGCAGGCCCCGAAAGCCTCGAAGTACAGCTGTTCGACGAAGCCGATATCCCTTGGTCCGAGCTGGCTTTCCGCACGGTGGCACGTACCTTAGAATGCTTTTTCGCTGACCGCAGGCTGCAGTCGTACCCGGTGCGCAGCGAGGCTGTGCCGCCGATGGGCAAGCCCGCTCAATAACACTCCGGCAGATGACCTTTGAAGGGATACCGTTTTAATGCGTTGGTTGCTTGCTGTTATCTGCCTGTCGTTCGCTACCCTGTCCCCCGCCGCCGTTGTGCAAACCCTGGGCGGCAAAACTGTCGAGAAAGTCCTGGTGCTCAAGTCGGCCCACCAGTTGCAGTTGATCAACGACGGCCAGCCGTTCAAGACCTACCGTATTTCCCTGGGTAAAAACCCCAAGGGCCACAAGTTGATCGAGGGCGACCGCCGCACCCCGGAAGGCCTGTACTGGATCGACTGGCGCAAGACCAGCGACCGCTTCAACCTGGCCATGCACATCTCCTACCCGAATATCAGCGACGCCGCCCGCGCGCGCCGCGAAGGCGTGAAGCCCGGCAGCATGATCATGATCCACGGCACGCCCGACACCGAAGACTACCCGGAGCAGTGGTTTCACACCCTGGACTGGACCGACGGCTGCATCGGCATGCGCAACGTCGATATGCGTGAAGTCTGGAACCTGGTCAAAGACGGCACCCTGATCGAGATTCGGCCGTAATCACGTACCGTTCGTAAAATAATCTGAAAATAATTCCTGCCCCTGGCAGCGCCTGCCGGTGAATACCAGTTCACCGCGCTGGGCTGCGTGCTTCTGCGCGCGATAAAGACCTCTCTAATACCACTTGATACCAGGCCCCATTGCAGGGCCTTGAAACCAGTGCCTGCACCGTTTTGGTTGCATTGACATGGTATTTAAGTGGTATTAATTTCCGGCCATTACCGGGCGACAACACTCCAATAACCGCATCGGAAACCTGAACCATGAATCCCATCCTGGCCCTGCGCCCCGACGACAAACAATCCACGCCGCTGTACCTGCAATTGGCGCGCAAGCTGGAAGCGGCGATCCATGCCGGCCAGTGGACGTCCGAACAGGCGCTGCCGTCGGAGCGCATGCTCAGCGAGCAATTGAGCATCTCGCGCGTCACCGCCCGCAAGGCGCTGGAAGTGTTGTTTGCGCAAGGGCTGATCCGCCGCAACCAAGGCTCCGGCACGTTTATTTCGCCACGTTTGGAGCAGCCGCTCTCCCGCCTGTCCGGGTTCAGCGAGATGTTGCGGCTCAAGGGCTTTGTGCCCACCTCCCAATGGCTGGAGCGTGAGATCACCCAGCCGACCCACGAAGAGCTGATTCGCCTGGGCTTGTCGCCCGCCGACAAAGTGGCGCGGCTCAAGCGTTTGCGCAAAGCCGATGACACCGTGATGGCCATTGAAATGACCACCCTGCCCGCCTCGGTGCTGCCGCAGCCGCAAGCCATCGGCAACTCGCTGTACGAATACCTCGAAGGCATCGGCAAGCCCGTGGTACGTGCCCTGCAGCACATCCAGGCAATCAATGCCTCGGACGAGTTCGCCAGGCTGGTGGGCATTGCCCCCGGCACCGCCATGCTGCTGATGACCCGGGTCGGCTACACCGCCGACAACACGCCGATTGAAATCACCGACACCTACTGCCGCAACGACTACTACGACTTCGTCGCAGAACTGCGCCGCCATGACTACTCCGCTGAACTGCGCATTTAGAGAACTGCCCATGTCCGAAAACAACATCCTCACGCCCAACGGCTGGATTCGCGGCCGCCTGGTGCACGAAAACGGCAAGGTCACCGCCATTGAAGGCCAGCCCTGCGACCCGGCCGACAACGACCTGCCCTACCTGCTGCCAGGCTTTATCGACCTGCATGTGCACGGCGGCGGCGGCAAAGACATCATGGAAGGCGCGACCGCCTTCGAAACCATCACCCGCACCCACGTGCGCTTTGGCACCACCTCGCTGCTGGCCACCACCATGACTGCACCGGTCGAGGAAATCTCCCGCGTGCTCGGCGAACTCGGCACGTTCTGCGAGCAACGCCCTGCCGGCAGCGCCCGTGTACTCGGCGTGCACCTGGAAGGGCCCTACATCAATCCCGGAAAACTCGGCGCGCAACCCAACTTCGCCCACACCGCATTGATGGCCGAAGTCGAGGAGTACCTGCGTTTGGCGCCGATCCGGGTGATCACCATCGCCCCGGAAATCGCCGGCCACGACGGCCTGATCCGCGCCCTCAGCGAACGCGGCGTGCGCATGCAGATCGGCCACACCCTGGGCAGCTATGAAGAAGGCGTCGCCGCCCTCGCCGCCGGCGCCACCAGCTTCACCCATTTGTACAACGCCATGAGCCCGCTGCATCACCGCGAACCTGGCATCGTCGGCGCCGCACTGGCCCACGCCAAATACGCAGAGTTGATCCCGGACTTGCTGCACGTGCACCCCGGCGCCATCCGCGTGGCCTTGCGTTCGATCCCGTGCCTGTATTGCGTCACCGATTCCACCGCTGCCGCCGGCATGCCCGACGGCGAATACAAGCTGGGCAGCCACACCGTGACCAAATGCCTGGGCGGCGTGCGCCTGGCAGACGGCACCCTGGCCGGCAGCACGCTGACCATGGACCAGGCGCTGCGCAACCTGGTGAAAATCGGCCTGCCCATCAGCGAAGCCTCACAACGCCTGTCGCAATTTCCTGCGGACTACCTGGGCCTGGAACAACGCGGTCGTCTGCAACCCGGCAGCTTTGCCGACTGCGTGCGCCTGGACCGCGCCCTGCACCTCACCGACGTAATGGTCGAAGGAGAAACCATTGACTTCAAAAATGCTTGAAGAGGCCCTGGCCTCCGCTGACGCGGTTGCCGCGCAACTGCAACGCCTGAGCCCGATACTTGAGGAAGTCGCCGGCCGCCTGCGTCGCCAGCCGCCGCAAGTGGCGATGACCATCGCCCGCGGCAGCTCGGACCACGCCGCCAGCTACTTCGCCTACCTGGCCATGCAGCATGTGGGCATCCCGGTGGCGTCGTTGCCGATGTCGGTGGTGACCTTGTTGCAGGCGCCGCTGAAAGTCAGTGGCCAGGTGGCGTTCGGCTTCTCGCAGTCGGGCCAGAGCCCGGACCTGGTCAACAGCCTGCGCCTGCTGCGCAAGCGCGGGGCCTTGAGCATCTCGCTGGTCAACGCCGCACACTCGCCACTGGAGGCCGCCTGTGAGTTTCACGTGCCGCTGTGCGCCGGGCCGGAACTCAGCGTGGCCGCGACCAAAAGTTTTATCGCCACCCTCAGCGCCAGCGCGCAGTTGGTCGGCCACTGGAACCAGGAAGCCGACTTGCTGCAAGCCTGCCACGCGCTCCCCGATGAGTTGCGTGGCGCTGCGAAGCAGGATTGGACACTCGCCATCGACGCCCTCAAAGGCAGCCAGCGCTTGATGGTGATCGGCCGTGGCGCCGGGTTTGCCATCGCCCAGGAAGCCGCGCTCAAGCTCAAGGAAACCTCGGCGATCCAGGCCGAAGCCTTCAGCAGCGCCGAAGTGCGCCACGGACCGATGGCCTTGATCGACGCACACTACCCGCTGCTGATCTTCGCCCCACGCGGCGCCGAGCAGGCCGGCCTGCTGAGCCTGGCCGCCGACATGCGCCAGCGCGGCGCCCGCGTGTTGCTGGCCGCGCCGGACGATATTGCCGAGCGCGACCTGACCCTGAGCCGCGCCGAACACCCGAGCCTGGACCCGATCCTGGCAATCCAGAGTTTTTACGTGATGGCCGCCGGCCTGGCAGTGGCCAGGGGCATGGACCCCGACCAGCCGCGCCACCTGAGCAAAGTCACCCGCACTCACTGAGTGGCGTTTTCCTGATGAGTACCGTGCCCATGTCCAACAACAATAATGCAGTGACCCTCAGCGCCCCCTTAAGCGGGCCGGTGCTGGCCTTGGGCAACGTCCCCGATGAGGTGTTCGCCAGCGGCGCCATGGGCGACGGTATCGCCATCGACCCGCTGAACGACAGCCTGCACGCGCCGTGTGACGGGGAGATCATCCACGTCGCCCGCACCGGCCACGCGCTGACGATTCGCGCGCACAACGGTGCCGAGCTGCTGATGCACGTGGGCATCGACACCGTGGAGCTGAACGGCGAAGGCTTTGCGCTGCTGGTCAAGCAAGGCGCGCACGTGAGAGAGGGCCAGGCGCTGGTGCAGTTTGACCTGGACCGCATCGCGCGCCAGTGCAAGAGCCTGGTCAGCCTAGTCATCCTGACCAACAGCGATCGCTTTGAACTGACGCCACTCGCGCTGCACACGGTCAAGCTCGGCGAGCCGCTGATGCGGGTGGCCGCGCGCTCGACCGCCGGCGTTCAAACGGCTGTGGATAACTCCAGCACAGAAGCCAGCGCCAGCGTGCGCATCACCCACCGTGGCGGGTTGCATGCGCGCCCGGCGGCGTTGATCCGCAAGACCGCCCAGGGTTTCAGCAGCCAGGCGTTGCTGCACTTCGGCGATAAGTCGGCGGCGTGCGACAGCTTGATTGGCCTGATGGGCCTGGGCATCGGCGAAGGCGATGAGGTACGCGTGAGCTGTCGCGGCACAGACGCCGAGGCGGCGTTGCAGGCACTGGTTGCGGCGCTTTCGGTTGCGGTCAAAGAGGAACACCACGCGCCCGTTATCGCTGCGCCGCGTCGCGCCAATACCGAAGTCGGTGTGTTGCAAGGTGTATGCGCCGCACCGGGCCTGGTCTGCGGGCCGCTGCTGCGGCTGGCTGGCATCGAACTGCCGGCCGACACCGGCCAGCATCATGCCGACGAACAACTGCAACGACTGGACGCGGCGCTGGAGCAGGTGCGCGGCGAAATCCGCGTCACCCTGGACCACGCCCGCCAACGCAAAAATGTTGAAGAAGAAGACATCTTCGCCGCCCACCTCGCACTGCTCGAAGACCCGGCGCTGCTGGACGCGGCCACCCACGCCATCGAACACGGCAGCGCCGCCACCCACGCCTGGCGCGATGCGATCCAGGCCCAGTGCGCGGTGTTGCTGGCCTTGGGCAAACCGTTGTTTGCCGAGCGTTCCAACGACCTGCGCGACTTGCAACAACGCGTCTTACGCGCGCTGCTGGGTGAGGCGTGGCACTTCGAATTGCCGGCCGGGGCGATTGTCAGCGCCCATGAGCTGACCCCCTCGGACCTGCTGCAACTGAGCGCGCAACAGGCGGCCGGTATCTGCATGGCCGAAGGCGGCGCCACCTCTCACGTGGCGATCCTGGCGCGGGGTAAAGGCTTGCCGTGTGTCGTCGCGCTGGGCGCAGACCTGCTGGACGTCCCCCAAGGCCAGCGCGTGGTGCTTGACGCCGCCAACGGTCGCCTGGAACTGGCGCCCAGCGACGCCCGTCATGCCGAAGTCCACCAGCTTCGCGACGCGCAAAACCTGCGGCGCCAGCAGCAACAGGCCCAGGCCCAATTGCCGGCGATCACCACTGACGGCGTGACCGTCGAAGTGGCCGCCAATGTCGCCTCCAGCAACGAGGCCCAAGTAGCGTTTGAAAACGGTGCCGATGGCGTCGGCCTGCTGCGCACCGAATTCCTCTTCGTCGACCGCCGCACCGCGCCGGATGAGCAGGAGCAACGCCAGGCCTATCAAGCCGTGCTGGATGCCATGGGCGACAAGTCGGTGATCATCCGCACCATCGACGTCGGCGGCGACAAACAGCTCGACTACCTGCCACTGCCGGTCGAGGCCAACCCGGTACTGGGCTTGCGCGGCATTCGCCTGGCCCAGGTGCGCCCCGAGGTGCTCGACCAGCAACTGCGTGCGCTGCTGCAAGTGTGCCCGCTGCAGCGCTGCCGCATTTTGCTGCCGATGGTCAGCGAGGTGGATGAACTGCTGCAGATCCGCCAGCGCCTGGATGAGCTTTGCGTGGAGCTGGAACTGACCCAGCGCCCCGAGCTTGGGGTGATGATTGAAGTGCCCGCCGCCGCGCTGATGGCCGAGCAACTGGCCAGGCATGCGGACTTTTTATCGATCGGCACCAATGACCTGTCCCAGTACACCCTGGCCATGGACCGCGACCACGCCGGCCTCGCCGCGCGGGTCGATGCCTTGCACCCGGCGCTGCTGCGGCTGATCGCCCAGACCTGCCTGGGCGCGGCCAAACATGGGCGTTGGGTCGGCGTGTGTGGCGCCCTGGCATCCGACCCGCTGGCCACGCCGGTGCTGGTGGGCCTGGGGGTCAGCGAGCTGTCGGTGAGCCCGCTGCAAATCGGCGAAATCAAGGACCGCGTCCGCCACTTGGACGCGGCGCAATGCCGGCAATTGAGCCAAGGCCTGCTCGACCTGAGCAGCGCCAAGGCCGTGCGCCAAGCCTGTCAAACCCACTGGCCGCTGAGCTGACAACAACAAGAAAAAGGAGACCCGCCATGTACCAACTATTCATCGAAGGGCTGCAACGCCTGGGCCGTGCACTGATGCTCCCCATCGCGATCTTGCCGATTGCCGGCCTGCTGCTGCGCCTGGGTGACACTGACCTGCTCAACATCGCGGTGATGCACGACGCGGGGCAAGCGATCTTCGCCAACCTCGCGCTGATCTTCGCCATCGGCATCGCCGTGGGTTTTGCCCGCGACAACAACGGCACGGCCGGGCTGGCCGGCGCCATTGGTTATCTGGTGATGGTCTCCACGCTCAAGGTGATGGACGCCAGCATCAACATGGGCATGCTCGCCGGGATCGCCAGCGGCTTGATGGCCGGTGCGCTGTATAACCGTTTCAAGGACATCAAGCTGCCGGAGTACCTGGCGTTCTTCGGCGGGCGGCGCTTTGTGCCAATTGTCACCGGGTTCTCGGCGGTGGCGCTGGGGGTGATCTTTGGCCTGATCTGGCCGCCGATCCAGCACGGCATCAACAGCTTCGGTGTATTGCTGATGGAAAGCGGCAGCTTCGGCGCGTTCGTGTTTGGCGTGTTCAACCGCCTGCTGATCGTCACTGGTTTGCACCACATCCTCAACAACATGGCGTGGTTCGTGTTCGGCAGCTTCACCGACCCGCTCACCGGCGCGGTGGTCACCGGCGACCTGACCCGCTACTTTGCCGGCGACCCCAAAGGTGGCCAGTTCATGACCGGCATGTTCCCGGTGATGCTGTTCGGCCTGCCTGCTGCGTGCCTGGCGATGTACCGCAATGCCCTGCCGGAGCGGCGCAAAGTCATGGGCGGGATTTTCCTGTCGATGGCGCTGACCTCGTTTCTGACCGGGGTGACCGAGCCGATTGAATTCGCCTTCATGTTCCTCGCGCCGTTCCTGTACCTGCTCCATGCGCTGCTCACCGGCCTGTCGATGGCGGTGACCAATATGCTCAATATCCACCTCGGGTTTACCTTCTCCGGCGGATTTATCGACATGGTGCTGGGCTGGGGCAAATCCACCAATGGCTGGTTGGTGTTCCCGGTAGGCCTGGCGTACGCGGCGATCTACTACAGCGTGTTCAACTACTGCATTCGTCGGTTCAACCTGAAAACCCCTGGCCGTGAAGATATCCAGGTGGCACAGGCGCAGGTGATGAGCGACAACCAGCGCGCTACGGCCTACATCCGAGCCTTGGGCGGCGCGGCCAATTTGCTCAGTGTGGGCGCCTGCACCACCCGCCTGCGCCTGGACATGGTGGACCGCAACAAAGCCGTGGATGCCGAGCTCAAAGCACTCGGCGCGATGGCCGTTGTGCGGCCGGGCAATGGTGGCAGCTTGCAGGTGGTGGTCGGGCCGCTGGCGGACAGCATTGCCGATGAGATTCGCTTGGCGATGCCGTCGTTTGTGGCCACGGCGCCTGTGGATAGACCGGTTGCGGTGAATCTGCAGGATGCCGAGCAGTGGCTGAACGCCCTGGGTGGCCGAGGGAATGTGCGCCATTTGCAAGCCGTGGCCATGACCCGATTGCGCGTGGAACTGGGCGATGACTCAGTGTTGTCCGAAGCGGATCTGAAGGCGCTGGGTTGCCAGGGTGTGAGCCAGCTCGACAGTGGTGTGTGGCACCTGTTGATCGGTGACAAGGCCTCGGGGTTGGGTGAGGCGCTGGAGCGGTTGGTCGGTGGGCGTGAGGTCGGTGCCAGGGTCTAACCACTGGGTGACTGACAGGGCCCCATCGGGGGCAAGCCCCCTCCCACATTTTGAACTGTGAATACCTTCAAGTGTGGGAGGGGCGGTGCGACGATTCGACTTGCGCCCGATGAGGCCTTAACTGGCGCCAGTTGAATCAAGGCCATGAGCCTTGTCAGACATTTCCCAACCCTTCAGCTATCTATCTACAGCCCGGCCCCGCCCCCCCTTCCCCATCCTGAGACCTCCAACCCTCAGCATGGAGAATGTGCCGATGAGCACGTCCACCCAGTCATTCGACACTATCAAAAGCTCGCTCCACCAGATCGGGCATCACCTGTTTGTGAGCCCGGCGCCGTTATTGCCCGACCATCGCCCATCTGCCGAGCTGGCTTACCTTGAGCGCGTGAACAGCCTGCTCAAAACCCATTACCGAACGGTGCTTGGCAAGAGCCGCCAGCTGTATCAGGCGTTGCCAGGCAGTGACTTGCGCAGCGCGCAAGGGCAAGCGTTGGTTGCCACACTCAAGAGCAGCCTCAACACCAGCCTGTTGGACATGGACCTGCGCGAACAGATCAACGGTTCCTCGCGCAAGTCGTTCATGATCTACGAGGCGGGGCTCACGGCCCTGGAGCACGAGGCCAGGCTCGGGGTTCAGGATCACCTGTTGCAATCGCAAGACAGTGAGATGCTCGCGCAGGTTGGGCTGGCGCCCGCGTTGCGCCCTGGGTTGTATGCCTTGAGGTTCGACTATCAGGACGTAACCGTCGAACTGGCCGGCGCGTTTGTCGCCACGCAAAAAAATAGCCCGGTGGTCACGGCGCTGACGTCCACAGAGGCGGTCGGCCGCGTGCTGCTGTTCACGCCGGTGCGGGGAATCCAAGCCTTCGACTCACTGGACGAACTGAATAACCACCTGCTGCAGGTTATCGATCACCCCACCGGCCGCGACGAATTCATGAGCTTGTTACCTCGGCGTTACCACACGTTGACGGCGGCGGGTATCTCGCCACTGGCGCTGGCCAGCATCAGTGAAAAGCCGCTGTTCGAGCACCTCTTTGACGTCCAGGTAGACAAACGCACGCAAGACATCCAATGGGCCCTGAGCTTCGCCGAGAACCCGCAGCAAGACTCGCTGCAGCTGAATAACGCCCTCGACCACGCCATCGCCAGCAGCCCGCCCGACTTCAGCACACGCCTTGAATTGCACGCCCAGGCCCTGCTCGAACGCCAACTGCGCCTGAGTGCGCCCGACTGGTATCGCAGCGCCGACGACGCCCAGCGAACCGAGCTGGCCGAACACCTGGGGCAGTACAACCAGGCGCGCCAGACCTTGCTTGACCTGCTCGGCCCGGTTGCCACGCCCCAGACCCTGGCCGACCATCAATGGCGCGAGCGCTTGCGCGACGAGCTGGAGATCGACGACTTGCAGCCAGAGCACCTGCTGGTCACCACCCACCGCGTCATACCCAACCTGGGCGACTATCAACACCCGCGCAACCTGATCGATCTGGCCCTGCGCGGCCCGCACCTGGGTGACGAATTGCCGGGGTCGGACTTTGTGCGAAAGACCACGCTGACCTACCACGGTACAGCGCTGCCGGATGCCTACCAGGACCTTACGCCCACATGGCTGGCCCAGCAGTTGACCACCCTGCAACCGCGAATCGATTTTGCCCAGCTGCAAACCGAGCTGCATGGTCGCGTCGAGCTGAGGCTGGCCATCGAACAGATGCTGGATCGGCGCATCAACGTGCTGGCCTACACCGCCGTGCTGCAACAGCACCTCACCGACGATGACTACCAGTTGATCCAGCGCCTGCGCGCGGGCAGCGACCCGCAACTGAGCGCCGCCAGCGTGGGCTCGGGCGCGCTGTCCCTGCATGGCGCGCAACTGCTGGACCTGTGGGTGTTGCGCCAGGCCGACAGCCAGGGGGCGATCAAACGCGTGCTGCTGTGCACCCCGGAGGCGCCGCGCGCGCAGCAATTCATGACCTTCGACAGCGAAGCGCAGTGCCAGGCCCATATCCTCGGTTGGGCGGTGGATAACGGCGTCGAGGCCGCCTCCGGCACGCTCACCGATTACCTGATCACCCGCCTGCCCATGCGGTTTCGCAGCGCCATGAAAAGCGTCCTCGCCGGCCTGGGCTTCAAGCCCCATGCAAAGGAACACCAGGAGGTCACGTTCAACCCGGCGACGAGCTATCAGGCGTGCCTGCAATCGACGGCCGAGCATGCCCTGCGTACACGTGTGGATGACTATGAGTTCAGCACGCCGCTGTGGTTTCGCTCGGCCAGCACCGAACAGCGAAGAAAACTCGCAACGCTGAACGACAATGCCGACAACACCCTGCTGGCCTACAACGCCCAGGTATTTTCGGAAGCAAACCTCCCAAGCTTCGACAGCTACTTACATGACCATGCGCGATTGCGCTTGAACCAGCTGCTGCGCCGGCCACAGAACGATGTCGACCCGGACACCGTCTGGGCCTACTCGCCTCCTGCGCTGGTCGGTATCTGGACGCCCGCGCCCCTCACCTATACCCAGTTGTATCGCGACGGCTACGCCGATGGCGTGGGCTTTCTCGATGAAAAATTTTCGCACTCGGCACGTTTCAGAGGCCCTCAAGGCGTCGACCTGTCGGCGCTCACACCGCAAAAAGTGGCACGCTCGCTCACCGGCGTATGGATAGGCCAGCGCTACATCGATGGCGTGAAGGCCAAACTGCTGGACAGCACGGATGCCTCTTACGACCTACGCCGCAGGACCGCATTGACCATCACCCAGTGGCAGCTTGAAAGCGCCGCGCTCGAGAGCCACCTGCAAGGCCATATCGCCGGGGTCGACCTGCAATGGCTCAGCCTGTGCATCGCCGGCATGGCCGACACCTCGGTGCAGACGCGCAAGCGTTACTCGATTCACCGCCTGATGATCGACGGCGACTGGGTGATCGGCACCTGGCTCTTCACCCACGCCGACAACCCCGTGCTGCTCTACACGCCGCAGGCGCCCGACGGCATCAGCTTTCGCGAGGCGCGGCTGTTCAACTACCTGTTGAAAAAGCAGCCAGGCATGATCGACTACTTCACCGAACGGGTCGGCGTGCAATCGCGCACGCGGGTCCGCGCCTTTCTTGATGAAGCCAAGCGCAAACTCCCCGAACAGCTGGACAAAACCACCCCCAGCCCAGCGCGCTACGACACCACGCGCGGCGTGACGCCCGTCACCGACCTGCGCCTGGCGCTGTACAACATGCAGCTGCAACGCAAGCTCGACGACGTGGCCGCCACCACCGTGAACCGCACGCAGATGATCACCGGCATCCTCTGGACCTGCGTGGAATGGGTGGCGGCAGTGGCCACCGCGCCGTTTCCGGTCCTGAGCCTGGCGACCGGCCTGCTGCTGGCGTTCAAGGACGCCATGCTGGCCTTGCATGCCTATAACCAAGGTGACACCTCGGCCGCCTTCGAGCACTTCCTCGGCTACCTGTTCAACAGTGCCGGCGCGTTGCTCACCGATTTGCGGCCCGTGGTGCGCTCGCTCAACCCCGTCGGCAAGCCATTGCGCCTGAGTGCTGCCGATGCCGGGCAACGCCGCGTACTGCAACTGATCAAACAACTGGAAGCCCCGCCGCCGGCGCCGTCCGGCATGCAGCCGGTGGTCTTCGAGGGCCAGCCGTTCTGGGCGCCCAAGACGCCGGATGCCATCGGCCGCTATTTACTGCATCGCCTTGACCCGGCCAGCGGCCACCTGATGTCCACCGCCCGCCTGGCCGAACCGAATGCTGAAGGCGTGTGGGTACGCAGTGGGCTGGCGGGCGGCGCGCCGAAGTACGAAAGCCTGCCGGAAACTCCCGGCCCCCATAAGGACTATGGAATACCCGCGAAGTACTGGCGCGAGGTTGAATCGGTCCTCGACCCACAGTTGAAAAACAACCTGATCCTGCGTGCCGATGTGATGCAACTGCCTGCGCAAATGCAACTGGACAGTACCGTGCTGCACCTGAGGAAAGTACGCGGTGAATACCAACAACAAGTCGGGCGTCTAACCACAGATGCACAGGCGTTTTTCCAGGGGTTTGTGCCGTTGCCCGCGGTGGCGCAGGTACCGGCCATCGATGCCGGCGCCTCCTTTGCCCAACTGCTTGGCACCGAGGCGTTCAGTAGCAACAAGCACCTGGTCATCGGCGCCCTGCCCAGTTCCATTGCCGGCAAACAAGTGTTGATCGACAACCTCGACACCCTGGTTGAACAGGGCTTCAAGACTTTGTACCTGGAGTACGTACCGGGGGACGTGTTCCGGGCCAAACTGGAAAACCTCAACCGGGGGAAATCCTGGAAGCACCTCAAGCAGCACTTGGGCACGCTGGACACCACCTTCGGCTTCGCGAAGGGCGCAGAGCACTCTTACCTCCAACTGGTGCGCAAGGCCAGGGAAAAGGGCCTGCAGGTCAAGGCGCTGGATGCCTGCACCTCGTATCACCTCGACAGCGCCTTGGTCCTGGGCGACACCCCGCCCACCACGCCACGGGACAACCGCCTACGAAACTTCTACTCGCACAAAGTCATCGAGGCGGACATGGCCGACACCCCTCAGGAGCGCTGGGTGGCGCTGGTGGAGCCATCGCGCCTGCGCACCTTCAACCAGACGCCGGGTCTGGCAGACCTGCACGAGTCCGTCGCATTGCGTGTCGAGGATGTGAGTGTGGGCCAGCCCGCGAGCCTGCGCATTGACACGGCCGGTTCGATCGCCGGCGATGCCGAGGCCAAGGGTGACTACCTGATGAGCTTGCCCACCGCGTACAAGGCGCCCGAGCCCATCGCAGCAACAGCATCGCCAGCATCGGCAGCTGCGCCGGCCTCTGAGCATTTCAGCGACTTCGACATCGCCCCCGCGCTCAGAGACGATATCCTGCGCCTGGCAGCCGAGCCCTATGGGCTAGACGGCCGTTACCCGCCGCCATCCATGACCAGCCGCAGGCCGGCGTTCGATGCATTCGTCGAAACGCGCGAACGCCTGAACACCCAGGCCGAGCGCTTCTTCACCGACTATGCGCCACCTGCCCGCCCCCTCCTGCCGGAGGTCACAGCGGCCACCACAACGGAGTCCTTTATCAAACAGGTCAGCGACAGCTCGCTATCAGGGCTGATCATCGGCGAAGGCCATAGTCACGAGGCCGGCAAGGCGCTCCTCAGGACGCAGATGAAGACCCTCAAGGACGCCGGCTTCAAGACCCTGTATGTCGAACACCTGCTCACCGACCTGCACCAGGCCGAACTGGATCTGTTCCTGCACACCCGGCGCCTGCCCGACGGCCTCAAAACCTACCTAAGGCAACAGGATAGGGGGCATATGCCGCTGAACACTGGCCCTGACACCTATACGCAAGTGGTCCAGGCGGCGAATAAATATGGCATCCGCATACGGGCCCTCGACTGTACCGCCAGCTACCACCTCAAGGAGTTATCGGACCCCGGTGCGTCGCGCAACTCGATGTTCAATTACTTCGCGGCCAAGGTCATCGAGGCCGACCAGGCCGCGCACGGCCCACACAAATGGGTCGCCTTCGTCGGCAGTGCCCACACCAATAACAACCTTGGAGTACCAGGGCTGGCCGAAATGCTCGGAGCAGTCAGCCTGAATGTACGGGACACTGCGCCAGCACTCGCCAGAGGCATTCACCCAGGCTACTGGGAAAGTGACCTGGCCACGCTCACGTCACCTGCGCTGCGCAGTGACTTCAAGCTTGAAGTCGGCAAACCCGGTCGGCCGGCGCCGCGGCCCTTTGTGGCGGTTGAGCGCTCGAAACTGACCCGCGCCGGGCAGTACCTGATCGAGCGCCCGTCGGCTGCAGAAACCCGGCTGGTGCACCGTTCCAGTACCGGTGAAATCGTGACCACGCCGATTCAAGTCGACGACAACGGGCTGTACTTCATTGACCGCTGGGGCAAGCAGGCGCAACGCTTCAAGGCGATGGCAACGCTGTTCGGCATGCTCAGAGAAGACGTCAAGCTGGTCCCTGTCACCTAAATCACGGGCAACAAAAAACCCGCTGGCCATCGTGGCCCAGCGGGTTTGCTGTTTTACAGCCGGCGGATCAGAAATCCGCCAACTGCCACACTTCATATGCCGGTGTCTCGTAGGGGTGGCTAAGCTTCAACGCAGCCACAACCGCGTCGATCAAACCATCAGCCACCACCAGCTCGACCTTCCATTCCTCGACGACTTCAACCTGGCCCACTTGCCCGATAAATGGCTGGCTGCCATCCAACGCACGGAATTGGCCCTGGCCCAGCACTTGCCAGGCGCAGCTGTCGTAGTCGCCGATGCGCCCGCCGCCGGCTGCGAAGACGGCGGTTTTCACCGTCTCCACATGGCTGCCGGGCACAAAGAAGGCCAGCTTGTACACCGCCTTAGTTCACCCACACGCGAGCGTTGCGGAACATGCGCATCCAGGCGCCGTCTTCGTTCCACTCTTCGGGGCGCCACGAGTTCTGCACGGCGCGGAATACACGCTCCGGGTGCGGCATCATGATGGTCACGCGGCCGTCACGGCTGGTGAGGCCGGTGATCCCGCGCGGCGAGCCGTTCGGGTTGGCCGGGTAGCTCTCGGTGACCTTGCCGTGGTTGTCGACGAAACGCATCGACACACAACCGGACAGGTCGGCTTCCAGCAAGGCTTCTTCGCTGGCGAACTCGGCATGGCCTTCACCGTGGGCGATGGCGATCGGCATGCGCGAACCGGCCATGCCTTGCAGGAAGATCGAGTTCGACTCCTGCACCTGCACCATGGCCACGCGGGCTTCGAACTGCTCGGAACGGTTACGCACAAAGTGCGGCCAGAACTCGCTGCCCGGGATCAGTTCGCTGAGGTTGGACATCATCTGGCAACCGTTGCACACACCCAGGGTGAAGCTGTCGTTGCGCTCGAAGAAGCCCTGGAACGCGTCGCGGGCACGGCTGTTGAACAGCGCCGACTTGGCCCAGCCTTCACCGGCACCCAACACGTCGCCGTAGGAGAAACCACCGCAAGCCACCAGGCCTTTGAACTCGTTGAGATCAACGCGACCGGCGAGTATGTCGCTCATGTGCACGTCGATCGCATTGAAGCCGGCGCGGTCGAACGCCGCCGCCATTTCTACCTGGCCGTTGACGCCCTGCTCACGCAGCACGGCAACCTGTGGGCGGATGCCTTTCTTGATGTACGGCGCGGCGATGTCCTGGTTGACGTCGAAGCTGAGCTTGGTGCTCAGGCCCGGGTTGTCTTCTTCCAGGATCACGTCGAATTCCTGCTCGGCGCAGTCGGCGTTGTCCCGCAGGCGTTGGATCTGGTAGCTGGTCTCGGCCCACTGGCGTTGCAGCAGGCGGCGTTGGCCGGCGAACACGGTGTCGCCATTGAACGAGATGTTGATCTCGCCGTTGTTGATCGGCTGGCCGATAACGGCAACGCAGTCGTCCAGGCCGGCGGCGCTGAATTGTGCGAGTACATCCGGGGTAGCGTCCTGGCGAACCTGGATCACTGCACCCAACTCTTCGTTGAACAGGATGCCGTTGATTTCGGAAGCATCCTCAGCAACGCTGTCGAGCACGATGTTCAGGCCGCAGTGACCGGCGAAGGCCATCTCTACAACACTGGTGAGCAAGCCGCCATCGGAACGGTCGTGGTAGGACAGCAGGTGGCCATCGGCGTTGAGGCCCTGGATCACGGCGAAGAAGGCTTTGAGGTCTTCGGCGTCATCGACGTCCGGAGCCTGCTTGCCGAGCTTGCCATGGGTTTGCGCCAGGATGGATGCGCCCATGCGGTTCTGGCCACGGCCCAGGTCGATCAGGATCAGGTCGGTGGTGCCCTTGTCCATGCGCAGTTGCGGGGTCAGGGTTTGGCGGATGTCGGTGACCGGTGCGAAGCCGGTGACGATCAGCGACAGCGGCGAAGTAACGGTTTTGTCGACGCCTTCATCGTTCCAGCGGGTGGCCATGGACATCGAGTCCTTGCCCACCGGAATGGTGATACCCAGCTCCGGGCACAGCTCCATGCCGACCGCTTTTACCGTGTCGTATAGGCGTGCATCTTCACCCGGGTGGCCGGCAGCGGACATCCAGTTGGCCGACAGTTTGATGTCGGACAGCTTGCCGATGCGCGACGCGGCGATGTTGGTGAGGGTTTCACCAATGGCCATGCGGCCCGACGCCGGAGCGTCCAGCAGGGCCAGCGGCGTGCGCTCGCCCATGGCCATGGCTTCACCGGTGTACACGTCGAAGCTGGTGGCGGTGACGGCAACGTCGGCCACCGGCACTTGCCATGGGCCAACCATTTGGTCACGGGCCACCAGGCCGGTGATGGTGCGGTCGCCGATGGTGATCAGGAAGCTTTTGCTCGCCACGGCCGGGTGGTGCAGCACGCGCTCGATGCTGTCGGCCAGTTCGAGTGTGCTTGGGTCGAAGTCATCGCCCAGCTCGGCTTCACGAACTGCCGAGCGGTGCATGCGGGGGGCTTTGCCCAGCAGCACTTCGAGCGGCATGTCGACCGGGCTGTTGCCGAAGTGGCTGTCGGTAACCGTCAGCTGCGGTTCGGCAGTGGCTTCGCCGACCACGGCAAACGGGCAGCGCTCGCGTTCGCAGATGGCCTGGAAGCGCGCGAAGTCTTCAGGGCCCACGGCCAACACATAACGTTCCTGGGATTCGTTGCTCCAGATTTCGTGCGGGGCCATGCCCGGCTCGTCGTTTGGAATGTTGCGCAGTTCGAAACGGCCACCACGGTCGCCATCGTTGACCAGTTCCGGGAAGGCGTTGGACAAACCGCCGGCGCCGACGTCGTGGATGAAGCTGATCGGGTTCTTGTCACCCAACTGCCAGCAACGGTCGATGACTTCCTGGCAGCGACGCTCCATTTCCGGGTTTTCGCGCTGTACGGAAGCGAAGTCCAGATCGGCCGAGCTGGTGCCGGTGGCCATGGAAGAAGCGGCGCCGCCGCCCAGGCCGATGAGCATGGCCGGGCCGCCGAGCACGATCAGCTTGGAGCCGACCAGGATCTCGCCTTTCTTCACGTGTTCTTCGCGGATGTTGCCCATGCCGCCGGCCAACATGATCGGCTTGTGGTAACCGCGCACTTCATCGCCACGCGGGGTGGTGATGGATTGTTCGAAGGTACGGAAATAACCGGTCAGCGCCGGGCGCCCGAATTCGTTGTTGAACGCAGCGCCGCCCAGTGGGCCTTCGATCATGATGTCGAGGGCGGTAACGATGCGCTCTGGTTTGCCGTACGGCACTTCCCACGGCTGTTCGAAGCCCGGGATCTGCAGGTTGGACACGGTGAAACCGGTCAGGCCCGCCTTGGGCTTGGCGCCACGGCCAGTCGCGCCTTCGTCACGGATTTCACCGCCGGAACCTGTAGCTGCGCCCGGGAACGGGGCAATCGCGGTCGGGTGGTTGTGGGTTTCAACCTTCATCAGGATGTGCACCGGCTCCTGCACCGCGCCGTACTGGCGGGTTTCAGGGTCCGGGAAGAAGCGCCCGGCCACGGAGCCGACGATCACCGAGGCGTTGTCCTTATAAGCCGACAGCACGCCTTCGCTGTGCATCACGTAGGTGTTCTTGATCATGCCGAACAGGCTTTTTTCCTGGCTCTGGCCGTCGATGTCCCAACTGGCGTTGAAGATCTTGTGACGGCAGTGCTCGGAGTTGGCCTGGGCGAACATCATCAATTCGATGTCGTGGGGGTTGCGCTTCAAGCCGTTGAAGGCGTCGACCAGGTAGTCGATTTCGTCTTCGGCGAGGGCCAGGCCCAGTTCGGTGTTGGCCTTCTCAAGGGCGGCGCGGCCGCCGCCAAGCACGTCAATCGCGGTGAGCGGCTTGGGCTCGGCGTGGCTGAACAGGCCGGCGGCCTGTTCGAGCTGGCTGACGATGATCTGGGTCATGCGGTCGTGCAGGCTGCTGGCGATCAGCTCGGCGTCAGCGTCGCTGAACTGGCCAGCCACGTAGAAGGCGATACCGCGCTCCAGGCGCTGGATTTTTTCCAGGCCACAGTTGCGGGCGATATCGCTGGCCTTGCTCGACCAGGGCGAGATGGTGCCGAACCGCGGCAGAACCAGGAACAAGCGGCCGGTCGGCTCTTGAACGGGAACGCTGGGGCCGTACTTCAGAAGGCGTGCGAGCACTTGCTGTTCGTCGGCGGTCAACACGCCGGTAACGTCGGCGAAGTGAGCAAATTCAGCATACAGGCCTGTAACAGCTGGAACCTTCTGGCTCAGTTGCTCAAGGAGTTTGCTGTGGCGAAAGGCAGAAAGGGCAGGAGCGCCGCGCAGGATCAACATCTTCGGGACAGCCTCGGGAAGGGGGTGTGCTTTGAGGCCGTGCATTCTAGCGTAAACCTGCGCCAACGGCACCCGAAACGGCACCACTGGCCGCAGCCGAACGTCAGTTGGCACGGTTTGCACACTATCGGGGCGTTATCCCAGGCATTCCGTGCAGTTATTTTAACCGTCACATTCGGCCGCCAGGCCACGTTTCTGCGGGCTGCAGCACAGTTTTGGCGGCGCTAGCAGACAAGTCCGCCGCTGTCGAGATATGGCGCCGTGGGCCGTTTGCGTATACTGCGCAGATGTTCTCCCCAACTGCTTTGCGCCCGCGATGCGCCAAATGGCTCATCGCAACCGGACTCTTCCTGATGCTCAGCGCCTGTGTTGATAAACCCAGCACGCTCGAGCGAATCAAGGAGGATGGCGTATTGCGGGTGATTACCCGAAACAGCCCCGCCACGTATTTCCAGGACCGCAACGGTGAAACCGGTTTCGAATACGAACTGGTCAAGCGTTTTGCCGACGACCTGGGCGTGAAGCTGGAGATCGAGACCGCCGACAACCTCGATGACCTGTTCGGCCAGCTGGGCAAGCCCAATGGCCCGGTGCTGGCCGCCGCCGGCCTGGTCAGCAGCGAGCAGCGCCTGCAGCAGGTGCGCTTCTCCCACCCTTACCTGGAAGTGACCCCGCAGATCATCTACCGCAACGGCCAGTCACGGCCGACCAACGCGGCGGACCTGGTGGGCAAGAAGATCATGGTGCTCAAGGGCAGCACCCACGCCGAGCAACTGGCGGCGCTGAAGCAGCAGAACCCTGCCATCGAATACGAAGAATCCGACGCCGTTGAGGTGGTTGACCTGCTGCGCATGGTGGACGAGGGGCAGATCGACCTGACCCTGGTGGACTCCAACGAAGTGGCGATGAACCAGGTGTACTTCCCCAACGTGCGCGTGGCCTTCGACCTCGGCAACGCCAGCAACCAGAGCTGGGCCGTGGCCGCCGGTGAAGACAACAGCCTGCTCAACGAGATCAACAGCTACCTGGACAAGGTCGAGAAGAACGGCACCCTGCAGCGTCTGAAAGACCGCTACTACGGGCACGTCGATGTACTCGGCTATGTCGGCGCCTACACCTTCGCCCAGCACTTGCAGCAGCGTCTGCCCAAATACGAGAAACACTTTCGCGCGTACGCCAAGGAAGAAAAAGTCGACTGGCGCCTGTTGGCCGCCATCGGCTACCAGGAATCGCTGTGGCAACCGGCGGTCACCTCCAAGACCGGCGTGCGCGGCCTGATGATGCTGACCCAGAACACTGCCCAGGCCATGGGCGTGTCCAACCGCCTGGACCCCAAGCAAAGCATCATGGGCGGCGCCAAGTACCTGGCCAAGATCAAGGAGGAACTGGACGACAGCATCGCCGAGCCGGACCGCACCTGGTTCGCCCTCGCCGCCTACAACGTCGGCACCGGCCATCTGGACGATGCACGCACGCTGGCCAAGCGCGAAGGTTTGAACCCGAACAAGTGGCTGGATGTGAAAAAAATGCTGCCGCGCCTGTCGCAGAAGCAGTGGTACAGCAAGACCCGCTACGGCTACGCGCGCGGTGGTGAGCCGGTGCATTTTGTGGCGAACATCCGGCGCTACTACGACATCCTCACCTGGGTGACCCAGCCGCAGCTGGAGGGTAACCAGGTGGTGGAAGGCAATCTGCATGTGCCGGGCGTGGACAAGACCAAACCGCCGGAAGATAACCCGCAGCTGTAAGAACACCATAGAAACAATGTGGGAGGGGGCTTGCTCCCGATGGCAGAGTGTCAGTTGTTACATAGGTTGACTGACGCCGCGGCCATTGTCGTAATTGTTGCATTCCGCTGGCCGGTACTTGGCGCTAAGGTTCTGCCCCACCAAGAGGGGCATCATCGACCCTTTGCCGATACCGAGCCGACCATGAAAAAACTACTCCCCCCACTCCTCGCGGCCCTGCTGCTGAGCGAGAGCGCCCTTGCGTCCGCAGCCTCTGCCACCGACCTGAACATCCGTGGCCGCATCACCCCGAGCGCCTGCCAGCCCAGCCTCACCAACGGCGGGGCCATCGATCACGGTAAATTGGCGGCCAAGGACCTGAACGTTGAAGACATCACGATCCTGCCCGAGCACCGCCTGCAATTGAGCCTCCACTGCGAAGGCGCCACGCTGCTGGCCATGACCACCGTCGATAATCGAGCAGGCTCCTCAACGGTGCCCAGCCTCCACGGCCTGGGCCTGATCAACGGCACGGAAAAACTCGGCTACCTCGCCTTGAGCCTGGTGGACCCGGTCAGCGACTCCGGGCAGATGCGAACCATCATGTCCACCAACAACGGCGCCACCTGGCGCTCCGGCAGCAACTTGACCCATGCGGCATTGCTCGCCGTGACCGGCGCGAACAACCCAAGCAACGTGCCCGCCGCCATCACCACGCTGGATGCTGTCGTGGTGTATTACACCTACATCGCCCCCGCTAAAACGCTGACTCTGACCGAAGAAGTGCCCATCGATGGCCACGCTACGTTGCAGGTGAAATACCTGTAGACCCGCGCCTGACAACGCGCATAAAAAAGCCGCTTGTCTTCAACAGACAAGCGGCTTTTTTGTGCCTTAGCGGTTAACCCTTAGAAGGGATCACTCCCACTCAATCGTCGCCGGCGGCTTGCTCGACACGTCATAAGTAACGCGCGAAATACCTTCGATCTCATTGATGATACGGCCGCTGACGGTTTCCAGCAGTTCGTATGGCAGGTGTGCCCAGCGGGCGGTCATGAAGTCGATGGTTTCTACGGCACGCAGGGCCACGACCCACGCGTAGCGACGGCCATCGCCTACAACGCCAACGGATTTCACTGGCTGGAACACTACGAAGGCCTGGCTGACCTTGTGGTACCAGTCGGCTTTGCGCAGTTCTTCGATGAAGATGTGGTCGGCGCGACGCAGCAGGTCGGCGTATTCCTTCTTCACTTCACCGAGGATGCGCACGCCCAGGCCCGGGCCCGGGAATGGGTGGCGGTAGACCATGTCGTACGGCAGGCCGAGTTCCAGGCCCAGACGGCGGACTTCGTCCTTGAACAGTTCGCGCAGCGGTTCTACCAGCTTGAGGTTCATTTCCTCAGGCAGGCCACCCACGTTGTGGTGGGACTTGATCACGTGGGCCTTGCCGCTTTTGGCGCCGGCCGACTCGATCACGTCGGGGTAGATGGTGCCCTGGGCGAGGTACTTGATGTTGTCCAGTTTGTTGGACTGGGCATCGAAGACGTCGATGAAGGTGCGGCCGATGATCTTGCGTTTCTTCTCTGGGTCGGACTCGCCGGCCAGGTTGTTGAGGAACTGGTCCTCGGCGTTGGCGCGGATCACCTTGACGCCCATGTTCTCGGCGAACATGGCCATCACTTGCTCACCTTCGTGCAGGCGCAGCAGGCCGTTGTCGACGAATACGCAGGTCAGCTGGTCGCCGATGGCTTTGTGCAACAGCGCAGCAACCACCGAGGAGTCAACGCCGCCGGACAGGCCGAGCAGTACGTTGTCGGTACCGACCTGGGCACGCACGTTGGCGATGGCGTCTTCAGCAATTTTCGACGGGGTCCACAGGGCTTCACACTCGCAGATGTCGAGGATGAAGCGCGACAGGATGCGCCCGCCTTGCTTGGTGTGGGTCACTTCCGGGTGGAACTGCACGCCGTAGTAACGACGCTCGTCGCTGAACATGCCGGCGATCGGGCAGCTCGGGGTGCTGGCCAGGATGTGGAAGTCTTCCGGCATCTTGGTGACCTTGTCACCGTGGCTCATCCACACGTCGAGGCCGAACAGGCCATCGGCGTCGACGTGGTCTTCGATGCCGTCCAGCAGGCGGCTCTTGCCGACCACGTCCACACGGGCATAACCGAATTCACGCAGTTCGGAACCTTCAACCTTGCCGCCCAGTTGCTCGGCCATGGTTTGCATGCCGTAGCAGATACCGAAAACAGGTACGCCCAGGTCGAACACGGCTTGCGGGCAACGCGGGCTGTTGGCTTCGTGCACGGACTCGGGGCCACCGGCGAGGATGACGCCTTTAGGTGCGAAATCGCGGATCGCTTCGTCGTCCATGTCGAACGGATGCAGTTCGCAGTACACGCCGATTTCACGCACGCGGCGGGCGATCAGTTGGGTGTACTGGGAACCGAAGTCGAGGATCAGGATGCGGTGGGCGTGAATGTCGAGGGCCATGAAGTCAGTCTCGTCTAATGAATCAGAAACAACTCGGGGCTGAAGAACAGCCCCGGTTACTTAACATTTTGCTGGAAGCCTCAACCTACGCGGTAGTTTGGCGCTTCCTTGGTGATCTGCACGTCGTGGACATGGGATTCAGCCATGCCGGCGCCGGTGATCCGTACGAACTCAGGCTTGGTGCGCATTTCTTCGATGTCGGCGCTGCCGGTGTAGCCCATCGAGGAACGCAGGCCGCCCATCAGTTGATGGATGATCGCGCTCAGGGTGCCCTTGTAAGGAACACGGCCTTCGATGCCTTCCGGGACGAGCTTCTCGGCGCCTGCCGAGGAGTCCTGGAAGTAGCGGTCGGAAGAACCCTGCGCCTGGGACATGGCGCCCAGCGAACCCATGCCACGGTAAGCCTTGTACGAACGGCCCTGGAACAGTTCGATCTCGCCCGGCGCTTCTTCAGTACCGGCGAACATCGAGCCCATCATCACGCAGGAAGCACCGGCTACGATGGCCTTGGACAGGTCACCGGAGAAACGGATGCCGCCGTCGGCGATCAACGGAACGCCAGTGCCTTCGAGGGCAGCGGCAACGTTGGCGATGGCGCTGATTTGCGGCACGCCCACACCGGCGACGATGCGCGTGGTGCAGATCGAGCCAGGGCCGATACCGACCTTGACTGCATCGGCGCCGGCTTCGGCCAGGGCCTTGGCGGCAGCGCCGGTGGCGATGTTGCCGCCGATCACTTGTACATCAGGGAAGTTCTGCTTGACCCAACGCACGCGGTCGATCACGCCTTTGGAGTGGCCGTGGGCGGTGTCGACCACTACCACGTCCACACCGGCTGCAACCAGGGCGGCAACGCGGTCGCCGGTGTCTTTACCGGTACCGACGGCAGCGCCAACGCGCAGACGACCTTGGTCGTCCTTGCTGGCCAGCGGGTAAGCCTTGGCTTTTTCGATGTCGTTGACGGTCATCATGCCTTTGAGGGCGAATTTGTCGTCGACGATCAGCACGCGCTCGATGCGGTGCTTGTGCAGCAGTTCGCGCACGTCGTTCTTGTCGGCGCCTTCCTTGACGGTAACGAGGCGCTCTTTGGGCGTCATCACGTCGCGGACGGTCACTTCAAGGCGGTTCTCGAAACGCACGTCACGGGAAGTGACGATGCCGACCAGGTCGCCATCGTGCAGCACCGGAACGCCGGAGATGTTGTGCATGCGAGTGAGGTCGAACAGATCACGCACGGTGGCGTCGGCTTCGATGGTGATTGGATCTTTCACCACACCGGCTTCGTAACGCTTGACCTTGCGCACTTCGGCAGCTTGCTGCTCGATGGTCATGTTCTTGTGGATGATGCCGATGCCGCCTTCCTGAGCCATGGCAATTGCCAAACGGGCTTCGGTGACGGTGTCCATGGCAGCAGAAACAAGGGGAATATTCAGCTCGATGCCACGGGTTAGGCGGGTCTTGAGACTGACTTCGTTAGGAAGCACCTCGGAATAACCGGGCACTAGGAGAATGTCGTCGAATGTCAGAGCTTCTTGGCTGATACGCAGCATCGCGGGGGCTCCCGAGCGGGAAAATGGAAGCGCGCCATTATATACATGCACCCTGTCGGGCTCAATGTAAAACTCTGACAAACTTGGTAATACTGATAGAAGGGTTAAAGCTCGACTTTGACCCAACTCATCTTCTGGTCCAGCCAATCGGCAAATTCGTCGATAAAACTCTGCTTGAACCCCGCCTCCGCCCAGTTGTTGAAGATGAATCCCAGGTTGGAAAACCCACATTGCTGCAGGAAAAGGAAACCGTTGATGTCGTCTTCGTGCCCACACAGCGGGCAGGTGAAGTTGTCGGTATGGCCGGGCATCCAGTCTTCCAGGCTTTCGAACAGGGCCTCGCCGACCTCCTTGCGGCATTCCGGGCAACCGGCCTCTTCGAGAAAGCCCTTGGCCGGCGTATAGATGCAGCGTTTGTAGATGATCTCCAGGCCGTTGACCGGCTCGTTGAACGGCAGCGCCTCGGGATGCAGCACCACGGCGCGGGCGCCATCGGCCAGGGCGTAGCCCATGCGGTTGCCGGTGCGCCCGCAGGTGGTCAGCTCTTCCTTGATGATGTTCTTGCGCACCAGCCAGCGCACGATTGCCCGGGCTCGGGGTTCGTGGACGGGCAAGGTGGAGATTTTGGGGACAAGGATGCTTTGGGAATTCATGGGAGTCCTGCGGTGTGGCTGCTGACGCCATCGGGGGCAAACCCCCTCCCACCAGTGAATGTGTTCACAATTCCAAATGTGGGAGGGGGCTTGCCTCCGATGGGGCCCTAAAGCCTGGCAGCTTAATCCCTGCTCCACACAGGTCAAGTACTCAAATACCGCCCAATCAACGCAAGCCCGCTGGCCAGCACCAACCACGTCACCAACCGTACAAACGCCTCCCGCGACATGCGCATGGTCAGCCTGCGCCCACACCACAACCCCAACGCCATCGCCGGCAGCAAACACAGCGCCAACATCAACAGCGGCCAATCCGCATACACCCCAGCGATCAGAAACAGGCTCAGGCGCACCACCGTGCTGCAACTGATCAACGCGCTCTGCGTGGCGCGCGCCGCATCCTTGGGCAAACGACTGTTGAGGTAAATCGCGTACAAAAAACCGCCACTGCCGAACAACGCCCCAAACAACCCGCCCACCGTGCCCATGGGCACCGACCACCCCGTGGCGAGCCGCGTGGGACGTACTTTCACCGCCAGGCTGTAAATCGCGTAGGCGCTGATGAACAGCCCCATCAACAGTAACAACAGGTCCGAATGCAGGTTGAGCAAGAACACCACGCCCAGCGTGCAGCCAATCGCCATGCAGGGCAGCAGTCGCAGCAGCTCCGGTTTGTTCACCTCGCGCCGCGATTGCAGCAGGTTGCCAAACGCCGCGACAAAATCCAGCAGCACCAGCAACGGGATGATTTTCGACAGCGGCATAAACAGGATCAGGACCGGCCCCGCCACCAGCGCGGTACCAAATCCGGCGATGCCGAACACGATGTAGGCAATCACCACACCCACGCCGATCACCAGCCAATCCACCGCGCCAAACGACCATTGATTCATCAGCTCAACCGGGCTCATGGGTTATTCCTTGTAAGAGATGACCATCACTTTAGCCATTGGCGAGGGTTGCGACTAATATCTTCAAAGCCCTCCACCCATCTCGAAAAGGCATGACGTGTGATCTCCACCCGCCAACTGCGTTATTTCGTTGAAATCGCCGACAGCGGCAGTTTCAGCGCCGCCGCCGAGCGTTTGTTTGTCGCCCAGTCCGCCCTGAGTCGGCAGATCAAGGAGCTGGAAACCCAGCTGCAAACGCCGCTGTTCCAGCGCACCGCGCGCCAGCCACGTTTGACCGCTGCCGGTGAAGCCTTCTACCCGCGGGCGCGCAACCTGCTGAGCGAACTGCTTAAGGCCAGTGAAATGGCGACTCAAGTGGGCAACGGCCAACTCGGCACCCTGCGCCTGAGCCATTCGAGCACCGTGCCGATGAGCGGCCTTTTATTGCAAGGCATCGGCACCTGGCTGCAGCGCTGCCCCGGCGTGTCGATGGACATCGCCAAACTGTCCTCCGAAGCGCAACTGGAGGAAATCGCCGAGGGCCGGCTGGACGTCGGCCTGCTGCGCTTGCCCGTGTTGCGCCAGCGCGAAGGCGTATGCGTGGTTCCTTTATATGAAGAACAAGTACTGCTGGCCGTACCCCCCAATCACCGTTTGGCGCATAGCGACGCACCTGTCGAATTGGCGCAACTCGCTGATGAGGCGTTTATCTCGATCCCGCATCCGCAGCGCGGCGGCCTGAGTTACCTGTCAGCCGAATTGTGCATGCGCGCAGGATTTTTCCCCAAGGCTGCACGGGTGATGTCGCGCAAGACCACCCAACTGCAACTGATCCAGGCCGGCTTCGGTATTGCCTTGTTACCAAAATCCATGCAGGACATCGCCCCCGCCAACGTGCACTTTTTGCCCCTGGCCGACCCCGACTGCCTGAGCACCGTGGCCCTGGCCTGCGCTCAGGCGCCGAGCGCGCTGGTGGAGCAATTCTGCCAAACCTTGCGCGAATGCCTATAAACTGCCGCCCATGATTAAAGACCCTTTTGCCCGCCTGGGCCTGGACCGCGAAGTCCTGACTGTCAGCCAACTCAACGGCCGCGCGCGGGTGTTGCTGGAAGACGTGTTCACCAATATCTGGGTTGAAGGCGAGATCTCCAACCTCGCCCGCCCGGCCTCCGGCCATGTGTACTTCACCCTCAAGGACAGCGGCGCCCAAGTGCGCTGCGCGTTGTTTCGCAACAACGCCGCGCGGGTGCGCCAGGCCTTGAAGGATGGGCTGGCGGTCAAAGTGCGCGGCAAGGTCTCGTTGTTTGAGGGCCGTGGCGACTATCAACTGATCCTCGACACAGTGGAGCCTGCCGGCGATGGCGCGCTGCGTTTGGCGTTTGATGCGCTGAAGGAAAAGCTCAGCGCTGAAGGCCTGTTCAGTGCCGAGCGCAAGGTGCCGCTGCCGGCGCATCCCCGGCGCATCGGGATTATCAGCTCGCCGACCGGCGCGGTGATTCGCGACATCATCAGCGTGTTCCGCCGCCGTGCGCCGAACGTTGAACTGACCTTGATTCCCACCGCCGTGCAAGGCCGCGAAGCGATCCCGCAGATTGTGCGCGCGCTGAAACTGGCCGACGCACGCGGCTTCGATGCGCTGATCCTGGCCCGAGGCGGCGGTTCGCTGGAAGACCTCTGGTGCTTCAACGAAGAAGCCGTGGCCCGCGCAGTGGATGCCTGCGTTACGCCGATCGTCAGCGCCGTCGGGCATGAAACCGATGTGTCCATCTGCGACTTTGTGGCCGATGTGCGCGCCCCTACCCCCTCCGCCGCCGCTGAACTGCTGGCGCCGGACGCCAGCCACCTGGTGCGCCAGGTCGAGAACCTGCACCGGCGCCTGGTAATGCTCATGCGCAACCGCCTGAGCCACGACCGCCTGCGCCTGGAGGGCATGGCCCGGCGCCTGCGCCACCCCGGCGAGCGTCTGCGCCAGCAGGCCCAGCGCCTGGATGACCTGGACATGCGCCTGCGCCGCGCCTTCGAGCGCAGCCTCAATACCCGTCGCGAACGCCTGATCCGCCTCGAAACCCGCCTGGCCGGCCAGCACCCCGGCCGCCAACTGGCCCTGCTGCGCCAGCGCCTGGACAGCCTCGCCGAACGCCTGCCCCGCGCCATGCGCGAAGGCCTCAAGGCGCGTCGCCTGCAACTGCAGAGCCAGGTGCAGACGTTGCAGGTGGTCAGCCCGCTGGCAACCCTCGGCCGTGGCTACAGCATCTTGCTCGACGAGCGCGGCCAGGCCATCCGCAACGCCGCGCAAACCCACACCGGCCAGCGCCTGACCGCGCGTCTCGGTGAAGGCCAATTGCAAGTGCGGGTGGAAGACAACCACCTGACACCCGTCACCCTTTCGTTACTGGATTGATCGATGCCACGTCTATTTAGCCTGCTGATGCTGCTGTGCCTCGCCTTCAACGCCCAAGCCGACAGCTACATCACCCGCACCTTGAATAAACCCGTGCCCGGCGGCGTCGCCGTGGTCGAACTGGGCCCCGCGGCCGCCGCGCCCAAAGCCACCTACCAGGGCAAGCCGGTGCTGGTGGTGAAGGAGCAGGACAACTGGCTGGCGATTGTCGGCATCCCCTTGACCGTCAAGCCAGGCAACGAGCGCATCAGCAGCGGCGGGCGCACCCTGCCGTTTATCGTCGGCTACAAGAAATACCCGGAACAGCGCATCACCTTGAAAAACAAAAGCCAGGTCAACCCCGACCCGGCGCAGCTCAAGCGCATCGAAGGTGAACTGGCGGTGCAGCTCAAGGCCTACCGCAGCTTCAGCCCCAACCTGCCGAGCAACCTGGTGCTGGACAAACCCGTGAACGGGCCGCTGTCGAGCAAGTTCGGCGTGCGCCGTTTCTTCAACGGCGAAGAGCGCAACCCCCACTCGGGCCTGGACTTCGCCGTACCGGCCGGCACGCCGATCAAGACCCCAGCCAACGGCAAGGTGATTCTGGTGGGCAACTACTTCTTCAACGGCAACACCGTGTTTGTCGACCATGGCCAGGGCTTTATCAGCATGTTCTGCCATATGTCGGTGATCGACGTGAAAGTCGGCCAGCAACTGGTGCGCGGCGCCGTCGTCGGCAAGGTCGGCTCGACCGGCCGCGCGACCGGGCCGCATATGCACTGGAATGTCAGCCTCAACGATGCGCGAGTGGACCCGGCCATCTTTATCGGCGCGTTCCAACCCTGAATGAGTGAATTGCGCACCCAACAAAGGGTGCGCAATTAAAACCAGCGCTCGGCGCAATCATCGCCACAAAATCTCGCCCTCAGCTGAAATAGCAAAACTTCTCTCAATTTTTCTCGACTACTTGCCATCTTTCACCCCGGCGGTTAGGGTTGAGCTTATGAAAACCTCTCATACCCTCATTCAGCTCCGCCAGCACCGCAGCCTGTGCCTCGTCAGCGCACGACTGCCAGGCTGAATCGATCTGCCTCGCCCCACGCTTTTTCCCCCAAAAACAGTTTCACGGCAGGCCGCCTTTTTTCGGCCCCTACTACAAAGGATTTCCCGATGAGCATGCTCAAAGACCCGTCTTCGAAGTACCGCGCGTTCCCGACCATCGACATCCCGGACCGCACCTGGCCGTCGAAGACCATCACCGAAGCGCCGATCTGGTGCAGTTCCGACCTGCGTGATGGCAACCAGTCGCTGATCGAGCCGATGGACGCCGCGAAAAAGCTGCGTTTCTGGAAGACCCTGGTGTCGGTAGGCGTGAAGGAAATCGAAGCGTCGTTCCCAGCTGCGTCGCAAACCGACTTCGACTTCGTGCGCACCCTGATCGAAGACAACCACATCCCCGAGGACACCACCATCCAGGTGCTGACCCAGGGCCGTGAAGACTTGATCGCACGGACCTTCGAATCCCTGCGCGGCGCCAAAAAGGCCATCGTGCACTTGTACAACGCCACGTCGCCGTCGTTCCGCCGCATCGTGTTCAACCAGGACAAGGATGGCATCAAGGCCATCGCGGTCAACGCGGCCAAGCTGTTCGTCAAATACGCCGCCCAGCAGCCGGAAACCCAGTGGACCTTCGAATACTCCCCGGAGACCTTCAGCGCGACCGAGCTGGAGTTCGCCAAGGAAGTCTGTGACGCGGTGATCGAGGTGTGGAACCCGACGCCTGAGCACAAGATGATCCTCAACCTGCCGGCCACCGTTGAATGCGCGACGCCGAACATCTATGCCGACCAGATCGAGTGGTTCGGTCGTCATATCAACCGCCGTGACAGCGTGATCATCAGCCTGCACACCCACAACGACCGTGGCACCGGCGTAGCCGCCACCGAGCTGGGCCTGATGGCCGGCGCCGACCGTGTCGAAGGCTGCCTGTTCGGCAACGGCGAGCGTACCGGTAACGTCGACCTGGTGACTGTGGCACTGAACATGTACACCCAGGGCCTCGACCCGCAGCTGGACTTCTCCGACATCGACGGCGTGCGCAAAGTCGTCGAGGAGTGCAACCAGATCCAGGTGCACCCACGCCACCCGTACGTCGGCGACCTGGTGCACACCGCGTTCTCCGGCTCCCACCAGGACGCGATCCGCAAGGGCTTCACCCAGCAGAAAGCCGACGCCCTGTGGGAAGTGCCGTACTTGCCGATCGACCCGGCCGACATCGGCCGCAGCTACGAGGCAGTGATTCGCGTGAACAGCCAGTCCGGCAAAGGCGGTATCGCCTACCTGCTGGAACAGGAATACGACATCAGCTTGCCGCGTCGCATGCAGATCGAGTTCAGCCAAGTAGTACAAGCCGAAACCGATCGCGTGGGCCTGGAAATGACCGCGCCGCAGATCTACGCCTTGCTGCAGCGTGAATACCTGCAAGCCAACACCCCGTACGCGCTGGTCAGCCATCGCCTGCAGGAAGAAAACGGCAACAGCAGCGTGGAAGTGGAAGTCTCGGGCAAAGGCCAGGGCGAAACCAACCTGCGCTGGAACGGCAAGGGCTACGGCACGCTGGAAGCCCTGGTCGCCGCGTTGCCGATCAAGGTGGAGATCATGGACTACAACGAACACGCGATCGGCGCGGGCACCAATGCCAAGGCAGCGGCCTACATTGAACTGCGCGTGAATGGCGAGCGTCCGGTGCATGGTGTGGGTATTGATGAAAACATCACTACTGCGAGCTTCAAGGCGGTGTTCAGCGCGCTGAACCGCTCGTTGAGCCAGTTGGAAGCGAAAGCGGCGTAACGGGCTGCTGAAATGCGAAAGGCCCCTGGGTGAGAACTCAGGGGCCTTTTTGTTGGGCTTTATATTTGTGGTGGCTGTGAGGGCCTCATCGGGGGCAAGCCCCCTCCCACATTTGGAATGCATTTCCCTGTGGGAGGGGGCTTGCCGCCGATAGCGGTCTGTCAGACAAACTGAAAACTATCTGCATCCAGGTTCGCTGGAAACTTGCTGCGATACGCCGCCAACTCCGCCGCCTCCAGGCACACCTGAAACACCCCATCCGCCTCTCCAGCGCTCAGCAGTGTTTCACCCTGGAAATCCAGCACCTGACTGTCCCCGGTGTAAGCGAAACCTTTGCCATCCGTACCCACGCGATTCACCGCCGCCACATAACACAGGTTCTCGATCGCCCGCGCCGGCAACAACCGGTTCCAGTGCTGGCGCCGCGCGCCCGGCCAGTTGGCGGTGTACAGCAACAGGTCCGTATCCTGGGCATCGCGGCTCCACACCGGGAAGCGCAGGTCATAGCAAATCAGCGGGCGAATGCGCCAGCCCTTCAACTCGAACTGCACCTGGCGCTCACCGGGGGTGTAGTGGTCGTGTTCGCCGGCCATGCGGAACAGGTGGCGCTTGTCGTAATGCAACACCTCGCCGTCTGGCCTCGCCCACAGCAGGCGGTTGCGATGGCTGCCGTCGGCGGCCTGGATGATCACGCTGCCGGTGATCACCGCGTTGTACTTGGCCGCCTGGGCCTGGAGCCAGTGATGGGTCGGGCCGTGTTCCGGCTCGGCCAGGCTCGCCGACTCCATGGAAAAGCCGGTGGTGAACATCTCCGGCAGCACGATCAGGTCGGCGCCCTTGGCCTGCTCCAGCAACAGTTCGAAATGCTCGAGATTGGCCTGGCGGTCATGCCACACGAGGCTGGTCTGGACCAGGGCGAGATTCAGGTTCGGCAATGCACTCAGATCACGCATAGTTTTTGGGCTGCGTGTTGCAGCGTCTCCTCGCGTTTGGCAAAGCACAGGCGCACCAGGCGCTGGCCCTGCGGTGGGTTCTGGTAGAACACCGATACCGGAATCGTCGCCACGCCATGTTCGCGGGTCATCCACAGCGACATCGCTACGTCATCCAGGTCCGGGCGAATCTGTGAGTAATCCACCAACTGGAAGTAGGTACCGGTCACTCGGGTAAAACTGAAGCGCGACGGTTCCAGCAGGTCGCAGAACAGGTCGCGCTTGGCTTGGTAAAACGCCGGCAGTTCATCGACGTGTTCCGGGTGTTCGGCCATAAAATCAGCCAGCGCGAACTGCAGTGGCGTTACGCCGCAGAAGTTCACGTATTGGTGCACTTTGCGCAGCTCGGCTGTCAGCGCCGGTGGTGCGACCACGTAGCCGGTTTTCCAGCCGGTGACGTGGTAGGTCTTGCCAAAGGAGCTGACCACGAACGCACGTTGATACAGTTCTTCGTGGGCCAGCACGCTGACATGAGGCACGCCGTCGAACACCAAGTGTTCGTAGACCTCATCGCTGACCAGGTAGATATCACGGTCACGGATCAATTCGGCCAACTGGTCCAGCTCGGCGCGGCTGATCAGCGCGCCGGTGGGGTTGTGCGGGGTGTTGAGGATGATCATCCGCGTGCGTGGCGACAGCGCAGCCTTGATCTGTTCAAAGTCCAGCGCAAAGCCTTGCAGGCTCAATTGCACATGCACGCAGCGGCCACCGGCCAGCTCGACCGAGGGCTCGTAGCTGTCGTAGCTGGGGTCGAACACGATGACTTCATCGCCGCTGCGAATCACCGCCTGGATCGCGCAGAAGATTGCAGCCGTGGCGCCGGGGGTGATGGTTACTTCGCTGTCAGGATTGACCGAGGCGCCATAGCTGCGCGCGATCTTGGCCGCCACTTGCTGGCGCAGGGCAGGCAGGCCGGTCATCGGTGAATATTGGTTATGCCCGCTGGCAACGTGCTTGCCCACGGCATCGAGCAACGCCTGGGGGCCGTTGAAGTCCGGGAACCCCTGGGACAGGTTGAGCGCGCCGGTCTCGGCAGCCAGTTGCGACATGGTGGTGAAGATGGTGGTGCCGACATTCGGCAGCTTGCTGGTGATCATCGGAGGCCCCTGCAGGTGAGCCCCAAGTTTTAAGCTGCAAGCCACGGGCGGGTCAAGCGACAAACCATCGCACACAAAAAAGGGCTCCCAAGGAGCCCTCTCTTGCAGCGTGCAGCTTACAACGCAAAGCGGCGCTTATTTCTTGTCGCGGCGCTTCTTGTCGGCTTTCTTGTGGTGAGTCATCAAACGACGCTTCTTGTTCACCTGACGGTCAGTCAGTGTGTTCTTGTTGCCTTCGTATGGGTTCTCGCCACCCTTGAACTCGATGCGGATCGGCGTACCGACCAGCTTCAAGACACGGCGGTAGGTGTTTTCCAGGTAACGCACATAGGACTTGGGCACCTTCTCGATCTGGTTACCGTGGATCACGATAATCGGCGGGTTGGCACCACCCAAGTGGGCGTAACGCAGTTTGATCCGGCGGTTGTTGACCATCGGCGGCGCGTGCTCGCCCACCGCGTCTTCCAGGATCTGGGTGAGGCGGTTGGTCGGCCAGCGGGTGACCGCAGACTTGAACGAGTTCTGTACGGACGCGTAGAGGTTGCCCACGCCGGTGCCGTGCAGTGCCGAGATAAAGTGGATGTCGGCGAACTCGACGAAGAACAGGCGACGCTGCAGCTCGATCTTGACGAAATCGCGCTCGCTCGGCGTCATGCCGTCCCACTTGTTGATCGCGATCACCAGGGCGCGACCGGCTTCCAGGGCAAAGCCCAGCAAGTTGAGGTCGTGGTCCACCACGCCTTCGCGGGCGTCCATCACAAAGATCACCACGTTGGCGTCTTTGATCGCTTGCAGGGTTTTCACCACGGAGAATTTTTCGACTTCTTCGTGGATCTTGCCGCGTTTGCGCACACCGGCGGTGTCGATCAGCGTGTACTTTTCCTCGTTACGTTCGAACGGGATGTAGATGCTGTCGCGGGTGGTGCCGGGTTCGTCGTAGACGATTACGCGGTCTTCACCGAGCATGCGGTTGACCAGGGTCGACTTGCCGACGTTGGGGCGACCGATGATGGCGATCTTGATACCGTCTTTTTCGCTTGGGCCAGGAATGCGCTTGGCTTCCTCACCTTCGGCAACGATCTCCTCAACGCCCTCTTCTTCCTCGTCGTCATCCTTGGGAAAGGTACTGAGGGCAATTTCCAGCATCTGGGTGATGCCGCGACCGTGAGCACCGGCAACCGGGATCGCGTCGCCCAGGCCCATCGGGCTGAATTCGGCACGGGCCGCTTCAGGATCGATGTTGTCGATCTTGTTGGCGACCAGATAGGAACGCTTGTTGCGCTTGCGCAGGTGCTCGCCAATCATCTGGTCGGCAGCGGTGTAGCCCGCGCGGGCGTCCACTAGGAACAACACGACATCGGCTTCTTCGATAGCGAGCAGTGACTGCTCGGCCATCTTTTCGTCCATGCCATGCTCGTCACCGGAGATACCACCGGTGTCGACGATAATGTAGGAGCGCCCTTGCCACTTTGCCTCACCGTATTGGCGATCACGGGTCAGACCGGACAAGTCGCCGACGATGGCGTCGCGAGTCCTGGTCAGGCGGTTGAACAAGGTGGACTTGCCGACGTTAGGTCGGCCCACCAGGGCGATTACGGGAACCATGCGGCTCTCCACTTCGTTATTTCAGAAAATACAAAAGCCGCTGCAAGGCAGCGGCTGGTGCTCGGGGCAGCATAATCAAATGCCGCATGCCCCGCCGAAGCGGGGCCGCCTGGGTGTTACCCCAAGCATAGTTCTTACTTGATGGTCAGGGCTTCCAGCTTGCCGCTGTTGCCAAACACATAAAGCATGTTACCCACGACCAGCGGACGAGCACGCAGGCCGTCGCTGTCGATACGCTCACGACCTACAAAGCGACCGTCTACCTGGCTCAGCAGGTGCAGGTAGCCTTCGAAGTCGCCGACCGCTACATAGCTGGAGAATACTTCCGGGGCCGACAGTTGACGACGGGCCAGGGAGTCGTTGCTCCACAGTGCAGTGGTGGAGCGCTCGTCGACACTTTCAACAGTGCCGGACGCCAGGCTTACGTAGACGCTGCCAAACCCTTGGGCGACACCGGCGTAGCTGGAAGCATCACGCTGCCAGTTAACGCGGCCGCTCTGCAGGTCCAGCGCCGCAACGCGGCCCTGGTACGTGGCGACGTAGAGGGTTTCACCCGACAGCAGCAGGCCGCCGTCGATGTCCACTACGCGATCCAGTTCGGAACGACCTTGCGGGATGGCCACACGGGTTTCCCAGGCCGGCACGCCGTTCTGGGTGTCCAGGGCGACCACTTTACCGGTCGACAGGCCTGCAACGGCCAGATTGTTGGTCACAACCGGACCACTGGTACCGCGCAGGGTCAGCACCGCCGGGGTGCTGTCGTACAACCAACGCTGTTCGCCGGTGCTGGCGTCGAGGCCGATCACACGGTCGTCCTGGGTCTGTACCACGACGATATCGCCGTTGGTGGCAGGCGGTGCGAGGACTTCACTGGTCACGCGAGCGCGCCATTTCTCTTCACCGGTG
Organism: Pseudomonas sp. AC463; assembly: GCF_979253585.1. Taxonomy (NCBI): domain Bacteria; kingdom Pseudomonadati; phylum Pseudomonadota; class Gammaproteobacteria; order Pseudomonadales; family Pseudomonadaceae; genus Pseudomonas; species Pseudomonas sp. AC463. The sequence continues at coordinate 229,785 of NZ_CEEDDZ010000009.1, forward strand.
CTGGAATCCAGAGCCACGACTTCGCCTTTCAGCGTGCCGAGCATCACCATGCCGTAACCCACGCCTACGGCGCCGGACACTGGCAATTCGAGATCTTTTTTCCACTTCACGTCGCCGTTCATGCGATCCATGGAGATCACCACGCCGGTCACGTCAGCGGCCACAATGTTGTCACCGTCGATTGCCGGTACCAACATGTTGTAGGTGTCGCCCTGACCATCACCGATGGAGCGGCTCCACTGCTTTTGCAGGACCACTTCTTCCTTGAAGCTGGTCAGCTCGGCAGGAGGCAGTTCTTTTTTGCTGTTGCTGCTGCAACCCGCGGCCAAAACGGCCAGAGCCAGCAATGCTGCATGTTTCCAACGGATCACGTCACGCATCCCCTTTGGCCAAGTCGTCCAGCTTGATTTGTAAGCCACCGACCGCCGCTTCATCAGACAGCGCCGCCTTGGCTTTCTTGTACGCAGCATTGGCTTCGTCGGTACGACCCAATTGGACCAACAGGTCGCCCTTGAGCTCTTCGCGAGTGGCTACAAATGCCTTGTCCGCATCGCCGTCGAGCAGTTTGAGTGCTTCGTCAGCCTTGTTCTGTGCTGCCAATACCTGCGCCAGGCGCTGACGTGCGATTTCACCCAGGGTCGGGTTGGTCGGCTTGTCGGCGATGGCCTTCAGCTCGGTGGCGGCGTCATCCAGCTTGCCGGTATCGACCGCGACTTTCGCGACGAACAGGCTGCCGTATTGGGCGTAGGTGCTACCGCCGAATTCGTTTTTCAGCTTGCCGGCCAGGTCCGCCACTTGCGCAGGGTCAGGCTTGCCGTCTGGCGTCAACGTGGTTTCCAGCAATTGCTGATAGAGGATCGAGGCGCCCTGGGACTGGTTGGCCTGATACTTGGTCCAGGCTTGCCAGCCGAACACCACCACTAAAGCCAGCAGGCCGCCAGTAACCAGGGGCTTGCCGTTACGCTGCCACCAGTCTTTGAACTCGGCCAGCTGCTCATCATCAGTACTCGACACCCCAATACTCCTTAATCGCTAAATTCGGCTGTTCGACAGCTTCAACCCTGCACGACGCAGGTGGCCAAGTGCGCAGCGAGCGCATCAAAGGCAATGTTCTGTTGCTCGCCCTGGCCACGCAGGGGTTTGAAACCTATCACTTGCTGGGCCAATTCGTCATCGCCGAGGATCAGTGCATACAGCGCACCGCTCTTGTCGGCCTTCTTGAACTGGCTCTTGAAGCTGCCGGCGCCGGCATTGATCTGCAGGCGCAGGTTCGGCAGTTGGTCGCGCACTTTTTCGCTCAGGGCCAGGGCCGCCAGTTCGGCAGCCTCGCCAAAGGCGCAGAGGTACACGTCCACCTGACGGGTGATTTCTTCCGGGACCTGCTCCAGGGTTTCCAGGAGCAAAATCAGCCGCTCGATGCCCATGGCAAAGCCCACGCCGGTGGTCGGCTTGCCGCCCATCTGCTCGACCAGGCCGTCGTAACGGCCGCCCGCGCACACGGTGCCCTGGGCGCCGAGCTTGTCGGTGACCCACTCGAACACAGTCTTGCTGTAGTAATCGAGGCCGCGCACCAGCTTGGGGTTGAGCACGTAGGGAATACCGGCCGCGTCCAGGCGAGCCTTGAGGCCCTCGAAGTGCGTGCGGGACTCGTCGTCCAGGTAGTCGGCCATTTTCGGCGCGTCGACCAGTACGGCTTGCGTGTCGGCGTTCTTGGTATCGAGAACGCGCAACGGGTTGGTTTTCAGGCGGCGCTGGCTGTCTTCGTCCAGCTTGTCGAGGCGCGCAGACAGGAATTCCACCAGGGCTTCACGGTAGCGCCCACGGGACTCGCTGGTGCCCAGGCTGTTCAGCTCAAGCTTGACCGCATCGCGAATACCCAGCATGCCCCAGAGGCGCCAGGTCAGCACGATCAGCTCGGCATCGATGTCCGGGCCATCGAGGTTGAAGACTTCCAGGCCGATCTGGTGGAACTGGCGATAGCGGCCTTTCTGCGGGCGTTCGTGACGGAACATCGGGCCGATGTACCACAGCTTCTGCGGCTGGCCACCACCGGTGAGGCCATGCTCGAGCACGGCGCGCACGCACGCGGCAGTACCTTCCGGACGCAGGGTCAGGGAGTCGCCGTTGCGGTCTTCGAAGGTGTACATCTCTTTTTCGACGATGTCGGTCACTTCACCGATGGAGCGTTTGAACAGCTCGGTGAACTCGACGATCGGCATGCGGATCTGCTTGTAACCGTAGTTATCCAGCAGGCGCGCGACAGTGCCTTCGAAATAGCGCCACAGCGGCGTCTGCTCCGGCAGGATGTCGTTCATGCCACGAATGGCTTGCAGAGACTTGCTCACATCAAATCCTTAAATTCGTTCTTAGCCGCGCGCGATAAGCGCTGCGTCAGCCGCAACCTTTTCGGCTGCTTTCTCGCGGATCAGCCTTTCCAGCTCATCCACCAGATTGTCATTCGTCAACTTCTGCGACGGCTTGCCGTCGATGTAAATCAGGTTCGGGGTACCGCCGGTCAAGCCCACATGAGCTTCCTTGGCTTCACCCGGGCCGTTGACCACGCAGCCGATCACCGCGACATCCAGCGGCACCAGCAGGTCTTCGAGGCGCAATTCCAGGTCGTTCATGGTTTTCACCACGTCGAAGTTCTGCCGCGAGCAGCTCGGGCAGGCAATGAAATTGATACCGCGGGAACGCAAACGCAGGGATTTGAGAATGTCGTAACCGACTTTCACTTCCTCTACGGGGTCAGCAGCAAGAGAGATGCGGATAGTATCGCCGATCCCTTCGGCGAGCAGCATACCGAGACCCACCGCAGATTTCACTGTGCCTGAACGTAAACCGCCGGCTTCGGTGATACCCAGGTGCAACGGCTGCACGATTTCCTTGGCCAGCAAGCGGTAGGCTTCTACCGCCATGAACACGTCGGAGGCCTTTACGCTGACCTTGAAGTCCTGGAAATTCAGGCGTTCAAGGTGTTCAACGTGGCGCAGCGCCGATTCAACCAGCGCCGCCGGGGTCGGCTCGCCGTATTTCTTTTGCAGGTCTTTTTCCAGAGAGCCGGCGTTGACGCCGATACGGATTGGAATGCCGCGATCACGGGCCGCATCCACCACCGCGCGCACGCGGTCTTCGCGACCGATGTTGCCCGGGTTGATACGCAGGCAATCCACACCCAGTTCGGCCACGCGCAACGCGATCTTGTAGTCGAAGTGAATGTCGGCAACCAGCGGCACCTTGACCAGTTGCTTGATGCGCCCGAAGGCTTCGGCGGCGTCCATGTCCGGCACGGAGACGCGCACGATGTCGACGCCGGCCGCTTCCAGACGGTTGATCTGCGCGACGGTGGCGGCAACGTCATTGGTGTCGCTGTTGGTCATGCTCTGTACTGCGATGGGGGCATCGCCACCCACCGGCACCGAGCCGACCCAGATCTTGCGCGATACGCGACGTTTGATTGGAGATTCGCCGTGCATGACTATTGTCCCAACTTGAGGCGAGCGGTCTCGCCACTGGTGAACGGCGCCACGTCCACAGGCTGGCCGTTGTAGGCCACTTGCGCGCCACGGGCAAAGCCCAGACGCAGCGTCAAAGGAGGCTTGCCGCCCTGGTCAAGAGTATCTCCCTTACGCTTCAGACCACTAAACAGCACTTTGCCATTGCCATCGGTGACCTGCGTCCAGCAGTCAGCGATGAAAGTAATCTGTACGCGCCCGTCACCGGCGATCAACGCGGGGGTGGTGGGCGGCGACATTGCAGGCGCTGCCGGGGCAGTTGGCGCGGTAGTCGCTGGCGCCTGCGCTGGAGCAGCCGGGGTATGGGCCTGGGCAATCGGCGCCGTCGGCGTATGCGCTGGCGCAGCCGGTGCTGGCACAGCGGCGGTCTCGGCCGGGGCTGTTTGCGGTGCGGCCTGCTCCGTGGTGGCCGGCGCTTCAGGCGCGGCCTGGGCTTCGGCAACCGCCTGGTCTTCAGGCTCATCCAGCGGATGGATCTGGGTGGTGCCGTCGGCGCTTTCGACTTCGACGTGCTCCATGGCGTTGCTGGTCAGGTCCTTGCTGCGCAGGGAGGTCTGGTCTTGCCACCAGACAAAACCGCCGCCTATCACCGCAATCAGCAGCAACAGGCTGACAATTCGCAAAATGGTGTGGGAAACCCGCACCGGTTCTTCAATGCGACCCAGGCCATGGACATTGCTGCCCTGGGAGTCGGTACCGGTGAACTGGTCGAATTCCTGGACCAGCACGGCCTGGTCGATACCCAGCAACTTGGCGTAGGCACGGATATAGCCGCGGGCGAAGGTATGCCCAGGCAGCTTGTCGAACGCGCCGGCTTCCAGGTTGCCCAGGGACGTGGTGGTCAAATTGAGCTTGAGGGCCACTTCTGCCAGCGACCAGCCATTGCTTTCGCGGGCCTGACGCAAGGTCTCGCCTGGGTTTACGCGATTAGCTGCTACAACTTCCGGGTGCGCCGCTTTCATCATTGCTCCGACAGGTATTGCTGATATTCCGGCGTACCGGGATAGAGTCGTTCGAGTTGCTGGCCAAAACGTGCGGCCGTGTCGCGTTCTTCATGAACCGTCGCCAGGCGCACACCGAGCAATAGACTACGTGCATTTTGCTCGCTGAGCAGGCTAAAACGCGTGTAATAGTCACGTGCCGGCACATAATGCCTGTCTTCGTAAGACAACTCAGCCATTTCGAGCAGGGCCCGTGGCTGACGACTGTTCAGGTGCAGGGCTTTTTCCAGTTGTTGGCGCGCGCTGTCGCGCTGGCCAAGGCGCATCGAGGTTACGCCCAGGTTCTCAAAAACCCGCGAGCGCTCAGGATAGAGGGTATCGGCACTGGCTTGCTGGAAATAAAGGGCCGCCTGGTCATACCGCTTCTGCTCGAACAGGAAGCTGCCGTAGTTGTTCAGCAGCCGCGGGTCGCCAGGACGGGAGGCCAGGGCCTTTAGAAAATACTGATCGGCCAGCTCGGGCTCGGCCTGGACCTGGAACACCAGGGCCAGCGCGGCATTCGCGTCGGCATCGTCGCCATCCAGCGCCAGGGCCTTGGTCAACGGCACCTTGGCCTGCTCGCTCATCCCTTGCTGCAGGTAACCCAAGCCCAGTTGCACATAGGCAGCTCGCGCCGCGTCACGGCCTTTACCGGTTTGCAAAGGGCCGTCATAGCCCGATGAAACACATCCGGCCGCAAGGCCGGTAACAAGCAAAAGCAGCGCAAGGCGCAAGGGCATAGAGATCCTCTCTCAGATTCGATTCACAGCGATCTGCGGCATATCGTCGGCGGCATTCAGTTCGCGCACCGCGATATAACGTTCGCTGCGACGGGTGCGATCCAGCACCTGTCCTACCAATTGGCCACAGGCGGCATCGATGTCTTCACCACGGGTGGTGCGGACGGTGACGTTGTAGCCGGCCTGGTGCAGTTGATCCTGGAAACGGCGGATGGCGTTGTTGCTCGGCCGCTCGTAGCCAGAATGTGGAAACGGGTTAAACGGAATCAGGTTGATCTTGCACGGGGTGTTCTTGAGCAACTCGATCATCTCGACGGCGTGTTCGACCTTGTCGTTGATGTCCTTGAGCATGGTGTACTCAATGGTCAGCACGCGCTTCTCACCCAAGGTCGCCATGTAACGCTGGCAAGATTCGAGCAGCATCTTAAGCGGATACTTCTTGTTGATCGGCACCAATTGGTTACGCAATGCGTCATTGGGTGCGTGCAGCGACAACGCCAGGGAGACGTCGATGTGCTTGGCCAGCTCATCGATCATCGGTACCACGCCGGAGGTCGACAGGGTCACACGGCGCTTGGAGATGCCGTAGCCCAGGTCGTCCATCATCAGATGCATGGCCGCAATCACGTTGTCGAAGTTCAGCAGCGGCTCACCCATGCCCATCATCACCACGTTGGTGATGGCACGGTCGACAGTTGCCGGGACGCTGCCAAAGGATTTGTTGGCAATCCACACCTGGCCGATGACTTCGGCGGCGGTGAGGTTGCTATTGAAGCCTTGCTTGCCGGTGGAGCAGAAACTGCAGTCCAGGGCACAGCCTGCCTGGGACGAAACGCACAAGGTGCCGCGTTTGCCCTGGGGAATGTACACGGTCTCGACGCAGCTGCCGGACGCCACGCGCACCACCCACTTACGGGTGCCGTCGCTGGAGATGTCCTCGCTGACCACTTCGGGACCACGGACCTCAGCAATGGCCTTGAGCTTGTCGCGCAGGGCCTTGCTGACGTTCGTCATGGCGTCGAAATCGTCGACACCAAAGTGGTGAATCCATTTCATTACCTGACCGGCACGGAAACGCTTCTCCCCGATTGAGTCGAAGAATTTCTCCATTTCCGGCTGGGTCAGCCCCAGCAGGTTGGTTTTAACAGTCGATGTAGTCATGGATTCACCCTCACTCTTTAAGCCGATGCTTAGCGAGCGGTTACTTCAGTAGCAGCGAAAAAGTACGAGATTTCGCGAGCAGCGGCAGCTTCGGAGTCCGAGCCGTGTACAGCGTTGGCGTCGATGGATTCAGCGAAGTCAGCACGGATGGTGCCGGCAGCAGCTTCTTTAGGGTTGGTAGCGCCCATCAGCTCACGGTTCAGAGCGATAGCGTTTTCGCCTTCCAGAACCTGAACAACAACAGGGCCGGAGATCATGAAGGCAACCAGGTCGCCGAAGAAGCCACGAGCGCTGTGCTCAGCGTAGAAGCCTTCAGCTTCAGCCTTGGACAGTTGCTTGAGTTTCGAAGCTACAACCTTCAGGCCGGCTTTTTCGAAACGAGTGGTGATCTCGCCGATGACGTTTTTTGCAACAGCGTCAGGCTTGATGATGGAGAAAGTACGTTGAACAGCCATGGTGTAACTCCAGAAACGGTAATTTACGAAAAATTAAACCCGCGAATTATACGCGGGTTATTGGGTATTGCCTAACTGCGTAAAAAGGCGGCTCAGTCTGCTTCTTCGATCCACAGGCCTTGAATCGCCTCCAGGACCTTCTCGCCACCCCGATCAGGGATATCGTCGAAATCCGGCAGTGCCATTACGAGGTCACGCAGTTTGACGAAGTTCACCGTAAGAGGATTGACCTCAGGGTGAGCTTCCGCAAGTTGTATAGCGATTTCTTGTACATCAACCCATTTCAGGCTCATGACATTTCCTTGAATCAATGCGGCGCTTCGGCCGCATGGTTGAGCGAATATTTCGGAATTTCGACGGTGATGTCTTCGGTCCCGACCTTTGCCTGACAGCTTAGACGCGATTGCGCCTCCAGGCCCCAGGCACGATCCAGAAAGTCCTCTTCCAGCTCGTCCGCTTCTTCCAGGCTGTTAAAGCCCTCACGGATGATGCAGTGGCAGGTGGTGCAGGCACACACACCGCCGCAGGCGCTTTCGATCTCGATATGGTTGTCATGGGCAACTTCGAGGATGGACTTGCCGGTCTCAGCCTCCACAACCATACCGTCCGGGCAATGCTCGGCGTGTGGCAGAAAAATGACCTGCGGCATTAATTATTCCTCGATTTCATTCAGGTTGCGCCCGGCCAGTGCGGCTTTCACCGTCTGATCCATGCGCCGGGCGGCAAAGGCGTCGGTGACCTGCGACAAGCGCTTGGTCTGCTGCTCGATGGCGTAGCCATCGTTGCCTTTCATCAGTTCGGCCAGTTCCTGCATCTGCAGGTCGATGACCATGCGCTCTTCGGCATCCAGCAAGCGTTCACCATCAGCTTCAAGGGCGCCCTGCACGGCTTCGAGCAGGCGCTGGGCATCCACTTGCTGCTCACGCAGTACACGGGCGACCTTGTCGTCACCGGCGTATTGGAACGAATCCTTGAGCATCTTGGCGATTTCGCCGTCAGTCAGGCCGTAGGACGGCTTGACCTGGATGCTGGCCTCAACGCCAGACGCCAGTTCGCGCGCCGCGACGCTGAGCAGGCCATCGGCGTCAACCTGGAAGGTCACGCGAATCTTCGCCGCACCCGCAACCATGGCCGGGATGCCGCGCAATTCAAAGCGCGCCAGGGAGCGGCAGTCGCTGATCAGCTCGCGCTCGCCTTGCAGCACATGAATCATCATGGCCGTCTGGCCATCTTTGTAAGTGGTGAAATCCTGGGCACGGGCAACGGGGATGGTGGTGTTGCGCGGAATCACCTTCTCCATCAGGCCGCCCATGGTTTCCAGGCCCAGGGACAACGGAATCACGTCGAGCAGCAGCAGTTCGCCACCATCGCGCTTGTTGCCGGCCAGGGTATCGGCCTGGATAGCAGCGCCAATGGCGACCACCTGGTCCGGGTCGATTTCAGTCAGCGGCTGGCGACCAAAGGCTTCGGCCACGGCTTCACGCACGCGCGGTACGCGGGTGGAACCACCGACCATGACCACAGCGCCGACTTCTTCCAGCTCGATACCGGAATCACGCACGGCACGGCGACAGGCCTTGAGGCTGCGGGCGACCATCGGCTCGATCAGCGCATCGAAAGCTTCGCGGGTCAGCTGGGCCGACCAGGCACCGTAGGACACTTCGACACAAGCAGCGTCCGTCAGGGCTTCTTTGGCCGCACAGGCAGCTTGCAGCAGACTACGTTGCGCGCCCGGGTCCAGATCAGCCGACAAGCCGGCGCTGGCGATGATCCAGCCGGCAATGGCGTGATCGAAGTCATCGCCGCCCAGGGCACTGTCGCCACCGGTAGCCAACACTTCAAACACACCGCCGGTCAGGCGCAGGATCGAAATATCAAAAGTGCCGCCGCCCAGGTCGTAAATAGCCACGAGGCCTTCGGCGTGCTGGTCCAGGCCATAAGCCACGGCCGCCGCAGTCGGTTCGTTGAGCAGGCGCAGCACGTTGAGGCCGGCAAGTTTTGCCGCGTCCTTGGTGGCTTGGCGCTGAGCATCGTCGAAATACGCAGGAACGGTAATGACTGCCCCCACCAGTTCGCCGCCCAAGGTATTTTCCGCGCGCTGGCGCAGCACCTTGAGGATGTCGGCCGACACTTCCACCGGGCTTTTCGGGCCCTGGACCGTGTCGATGAACGGCATGTGGGATTCACCGCCGATAAAGCGGTAAGGAAGCTGGTCGCCCAATTGCTTGACGTCGGACAGACCACGTCCCATCAAGCGCTTGACCGACAGCACGGTGTTCAAAGGGTCGGTAGACGCGGCCAGCTTGGCCGATGCGCCTACTTCGGTACGATCGGCGTGATAGCGCACGGCAGACGGCAGGATCACCTGGCCATCAGCGTCGGGCAGCGGCTCGGACAGGCCACTGCGCAAGGCAGCAACCAGGGAATTGGTGGTGCCCAGGTCAATCCCCACCGCCAGGCGACGCTGGTGCGGTTGTGGGCTTTGGCCGGGTTCGGCGATTTGCAGTAGAGCCATGGTAATCAGGTCTTATCTGTCTATCAGGCGTGCATCACGGGCAGCACTGGGTTAATCGTCGAGGCGCTCTTCTAGCTGGCGCACTTCGTGGGTGAGCTTGTCGAGGAACTGCATGCGCCGCATCAGGCGCTCGGCCTGCTCGCGTTGCGCTGCATCATTCCAGCAGGCGGCGAAGCTTTCGTTCAGCTCATCCTGGGCCACTTTCAGACGGCGCTTGAAGACTGCGACACCCGCCACATCGGCTTCGTCCTGCAAGTCTTCGAGCTCTTCGCGCCACTGCATCTGCTGCATCAGGAAGTCCGGATCGTGCACCGTGACTTCCAACGGCAACTCGCCACCGTTCATGGCGAGCAGGTAACGCGCGCGTTTCGGTGGGCTTTTTAGCGTCTGATAGGCTTCGTTGAGGCTGGCCGACTGCTCCAGGGCCAGGCGTTGCTCACGCTCGGAAGCGTCGGCAAAGCGGTCCGGATGCACCCCACGCGCCAATTCTCGGTAGCGCGTGGCAAGCTGCTCGAGGTCCAGCCGAAAACTCGGCTGCAGCTCGAATAAAGCGAAATGACAAGGAGTACCCACGAATAGCCTCAGATGTTGAAGCTTTCGCCGCAGCCACACTCACCGCGCACGTTGGGGTTGTTGAACTTGAAGCCTTCGTTCAACCCTTCCTTGACGAAATCGAGTTCGGTGCCGTCCAGGTAGGTCAGGCTTTTAGGGTCGATGATCACTTTCTCGCCGTGACTTTCGAACACCTGGTCTTCCGCAACCACCTCGTCGACAAACTCCAGCACGTAGGCAAGGCCGGAACAGCCCGTGGTGCGAACACCCAGACGAATCCCCTCACCTTTACCGCGCCCATTCAGGGAGCGGCGAATGTGCTGCGCAGCCGCTTCTGTCATGCTGATAGCCATCGTTGACTCCTTACTCGTCGCCAAATGCTTAGATCAAGCCTTTCTTCTGCTTGTAGTCGCGAACGGCCGCCTTGATGGCGTCTTCTGCGAGTACCGAGCAGTGAATTTTCACCGGCGGCAGCGCCAGTTCTTCAGCCAGCTGAGTGTTGCTGATAGTCACAGCCTCATCCAGGGTCTTGCCCTTCATCCACTCGGTAGCGAGGGAGCTGGAGGCAATGGCGGAACCGCAGCCGTAGGTCTTGAATTTGGCGTCTTCAATAACACCAGCCTCGTTGACCTTGATCTGCAGGCGCATCACATCGCCGCACGCCGGAGCGCCGACCATGCCGGTGCCGACATCAGGGTCTTCCGCGTTCATCTTGCCGACGTTGCGCGGGTTTTCGTAGTGGTCGATGACCTTTTCGCTGTAAGCCATGGTACTGAATCCTCACTCATCAGGGCCGCTCTGGAACCCTGTAAAAACGCCTGCGTTTTCCGCCACGTTCCTACAGAGCTTGGGTGGCGGCTTCTATATTTAGTGTGCCGCCCACTCGATCTTGGAAATGTCGACACCGTCTTTGAACATATCCCACAGCGGCGACAGAACACGCAGCTTGTTGACGGCTTCGCAGACTTTCTGCGCGGCGTAGTCGACTTGCTCTTCAGTGGTGAAGCGGCCGAAGGTAAAGCGGATCGAACTGTGTGCCAGTTCGTCGTTGCGGCCCAGGGCGCGCAGTACGTACGAAGGCTCAAGGGACGCCGAGGTGCAGGCCGAACCGGACGAAACCGCCAGGTCCTTGAGCGCCATGATCAGCGACTCGCCTTCAACGTAGTTGAAGCTCAAATTCAGGTTGTGCGGTACACGGGCGGTCATGCTGCCGTTGATGTACAGCTCTTCAAGGTTCTCGACCTGCTTGTAGAAGCGGTCGCTCAGGGCCTTGATACGAATGTTTTCGGCAGCCATGTCTTCCTTGGCTACACGGAATGCTTCGCCCATACCGACGATCTGGTGGGTCGCCAGGGTGCCGGAACGCATGCCGCGCTCGTGACCGCCGCCGTGCATGGTGGCTTCGATGCGCACGCGAGGCTTGCGGCTCACGTACAGCGCGCCGATGCCTTTGGGGCCGTATGTCTTGTGGGCAGAGAACGACATCAGGTCGACTTTCAGCTTGGACAGGTCGATATCAACCTTGCCGGTGGACTGAGCAGCGTCGACGTGCAGCAGGATGCCTTTGGAGCGCGTCAGCTCGCCAATGGCCGCGATGTCGTTGATGGTGCCGATTTCGTTGTTCACGTGGATCACGGAAACCAGGATGGTGTCTTCACGCAGCGCGGCTTCGATCATGGCCGGGGTGACGATACCGTCGGTGGTTGGCTCGAGGTAGGTGACCTCGAAACCTTCACGCTCCAGTTGGCGCATGGTGTCGAGGACAGCCTTGTGCTCAATCTTGGTGGTGATCAGGTGTTTGCCTTTGGTCGCGTAGAAATGCGCCGCGCCCTTGATAGCCAGGTTGTCGGACTCGGTAGCACCGGAGGTCCAGACGATTTCGCGCGGGTCTGCGCCGACCAGGTCAGCGACCTGGCGACGAGCGTTCTCGACCGCTTCCTCGGCTTTCCAGCCGAACACGTGGGAACGGGAGGCCGGGTTGCCGAAGTTTCCGTCGACCAGCAGGCATTCGCTCATCTTTTGCGCGACACGCGGATCAACCGGGGTGGTCGCTGAGTAATCAAGGTAAATCGGCAATTTCATGGACTTTCTCCTAAATCAGGCTGGCTGGCGTACCGTTAGCTCTTCGGCTGTCACTCGACGGCGGACGCTTCAATCTTGTCCAGACGCGGCGCCTTGGTGTTGCAACGGCGCTGGTCCTGACGCTGGGCTACTTCTTGCACCTCACGGCGAGTCACAAGATCAGCCAAGCTGATACCACTCAAAAACTCATGGATCTGCAGGCTCAAGTCACACCACAAGTGGTGCGTCAGGCAGGTGTCGCCAGCATGGCAATCACCCAAACCCTGGCATTTGGTGGCATCGACGGATTCGTTGACCGCGTCGATGACCTGCGCTACCTGAATGCCCTGCATGTCGCGGGACAGTTGATAGCCGCCACCTGGCCCACGCACGCTGGAAACCAGATTGCTGCGACGCAACTTGGCAAACAGTTGCTCGAGGTAGGACAGGGAAATGCCTTGGCGCTCGGAGATATCGGCCAGGGACACCGGCCCAGTTTGCGCGTGCAAGGCCAGGTCAAGCATGGCGGTCACCGCGTATCGGCCTTTTGTAGTCAGTCTCATGGACAAGTACCAAGGTGTTTCAGAATGGGGGCAAGTATGCGATTCCCGAGTATTTAAGTCAACTATAAGACCTAGTACTTTAGTCAGGATTACCCGTAAAAAGGGCGCGCGAATCATAGCAGGACGGGGTGGAATGGACCAGCGAGAACAGGGCCAAGCCGGGATTCCGAGACCAATGGAGGTCAAATGTGGGACGGGGCTTGCCCCCGATAGCGGTGGATCAGTCAATAAATATAGCGGCTGACAGATTGCCATCGGGGGCAAACCCCCTCCCACGGGGATTTGCGGCGAACTCGAGACCTCAACCAGCCTTGGTGGCAGTTTCGTTCTTGATCTCGGCGAAGTCTTCTTCGCGCAGCTCAGGCAGATCTTTCGCACAGTAGCTGCTGCCCAACTCCTTCAGCGCGCCGCACATGCCGTCCAGCTTGCCATCTACCGCTTGCAGGTGGTCGAGCAACTGGCCAATCGCACGCGCCACCGGGTCGGGCATGTCTTCGCTGACGCCATAGGCGTCGAAGCCGATCTTCTCGGCCATCGCCTTGCGCTTGGCCTCCTGCTCGTCGCCGACTTCCGGCTTGACGATGATTCGGCCCGGAATACCCACCACGGTTGCGCCAGGCGGCACCGCCTTGGTCACCACGGCATTGGAGCCTACCTTGGCGCCAGCGCCGACCGTGAAGGGGCCGAGCACCTTGGCGCCCGCGCCCACCACCACACCGTTTTCCAACGTGGGATGGCGCTTGCCTTTATTCCAGCTGGTGCCACCCAGGGTCACCCCCTGGTAGAGGGTCACGTCATCGCCGATCTCAGCGGTTTCGCCAATCACGATGCCCATGCCATGGTCGATGAAGAAGCGACGCCCCACCTTGGCCCCCGGATGAATCTCGATCCCGGTCAGCCAACGGCCAAAGTTCGACACTACCCGCGCCAACCATTTCCAGCCCATGCCCCACAAGGCGCTGGACAGGCGGTGAATCCAGATCGCATGCATGCCCGGGTAGCAGGTCAGCACTTCAAAGGCGTTGCGCGCCGCCGGGTCACGGTGGAAAACACTCTGGATATCTTCTCGCAAACGCTCGAACATTTTTAATCCTTCCGCTTAAGAAGCTCGCCACGGGCCGCTTTCTGGGTTTCCGTGAGGATGCCACGCAATATATTCATTTCTGCCCGACTGACCGAGCTGCGCCCGTATAGGCGGCGCAGGCGCGCCATCAAGTGCCGTGGTTTTTCAGGATCAAGGAATTCGATGGCCACCAGGGTTTGCTCCAGGTGTTCATAGAATCGCTCCAGCTCGTCCATAGTGGCCAGCTCACCACTCTTGGTCGATGCGACTTCATCCTTCTCGACCTTGCTCGGCTGACCTTCGGAGGCCAGCCAGGCCATGCGCACTTCGTAACTCAACACCTGCACCGCTGCCCCAAGGTTCAGCGAGCTGAACTCGGGGTCTGATGGAATGTGCACGTGGTAATGACATCGTTGCAGCTCTTCATTGGTGAGGCCGGAATCTTCACGACCGAACACCAGGGCGATTTCAGCGCCGCCGGCCGCCTCTTCCACCACTTTGGTGCCGCACTCGCGCGGATCCAGCAGTGGCCAGGGGATACGCCGGTCGCGGGCGCTGGTGCCAAGCACCAGGTTGCAGCCGACCAAGGCATCTTCCAGGGTGGCGACGACCTGGGCTTTTTCAAGGATGTCATTGGCGCCGGATGCGCGGGCATCAGCCTCGTGGTGCGGGAACACCCGCGGTTCGACCAGCACCAGGCGCGTCAGCCCCATGTTTTTCATGGCTCGCGCCACCCCACCGATATTGCCGGGATGACTGGTATTGACCAAGACGACACGAATGTTTTGCAGCAAGGGAGGCGCTCTCGGACACGGGAAAGGGGAGCAAATCTTACAGAACAGCCTAAGGTTATGCCATGAAAGCTAACGTCGTCCTTCACCTGAAGAAAGTTTCTGCTAGAATGCTCGGCTTTCTTTAACAACCTTAGGTGACACATCCATGCAGCCCATGCTGAATATCGCGCTGCGCGCCGCCCGCAGCGCCAGTGAATTGATCTTCCGCTCCATCGAGCGCCTGGATACCATCAAGGTCGACGAAAAAGACGCCAAGGATTATGTATCCGAGGTGGATCGCGCCGCCGAACAGAAAATCATCGACGCTCTGCGCAAGGCCTACCCTACCCACGGCATCCTCGGTGAAGAAACCGGACTGCACAAAGGCAGCGGCGAAGGCGAAGACTACCTGTGGATCATCGACCCACTGGATGGCACCACCAACTTCCTGCGCGGCATCCCGCACTTTGCAGTGAGCATCGCGTGCAAATACCGTGGTCGCCTGGAACACGCCGTCGTACTTGACCCGGTTCGCCAGGAAGAATTCACCGCCAGCCGTGGCCGTGGCGCCCAGCTGAACGGTCGCCGCCTGCGTGTCAGCGGTCGCACCAGCCTGGACGGCGCCCTGCTGGGTACCGGCTTCCCGTTCCGTGACGACCAGATGGACAACCTGGAAAACTACCTGGGCATGTTCCGCGCCCTGGTTGGCCAGACTGCTGGCATCCGTCGCGCCGGCGCTGCCAGCCTGGACCTGGCCTACGTGGCTGCCGGTCGTTTCGATGCGTTCTGGGAATCGGGCCTGTCCGAGTGGGACATGGCTGCAGGCGCCCTGCTGATCCAGGAAGCCGGCGGTCTGGTGAGCGACTTCACCGGTGGTCACGACTTCCTTGAGAAAGGCCACGTGGTTGCCGGCAACACCAAATGCTTCAAGGCAGTACTGACGGCGATCCAGCCGCACCTGCCGGCCTCGCTGAAACGCTAAGCGAGCGAGCACAAAAAAAGCACCCTTCGGGGTGCTTTTTTTATGCCTGGGATTTGGTGCGAACTTAAACACTAGCAACACCGCAAAACAAGTGCGGGAGGGGGCTTGCCCCCGATTGCAGTGGCTCAGCTAAAGATTCATTAACTGATGCACCGCTATCGGGGGCAAGCCCCCTCCCACATTTTGAATTGCTTTAGGCCCTGGAATTACTGCTGGTTCTGACCCAGGACGAGACGCCCTTCTTTATCCACCGGGATCTGGCCGCCTGGGTCACGATCCATACGCACCGAACCTTCCTTGCCATCCAGGGTGTAACGCACGTCGTAGCCGACAACCTTGTCGCTGATGTCGTTGACGGTGTTACAGCGAGTTTGGGTAGTGGTGTAGGTATCGCGGTTCTGCATACCTTCCTGAACCTTGTTACCCGCGTAACCGCCACCGACCGCACCGGCCACGGTGGCCAGTTTTTTACCATTCCCGCCACCAACCTGGTTGCCCAACAGGCCACCGGCCAGCGCACCGACCACGGTGCCGACGATCTGATGTTGATCCTGCACCGGCTTCTGCCGGGTCACTGCGACGTCCTTGCAGACCTCGCGAGGGGTTTTGATCTGGGTTTTTACCGGCTGCACCGCCAGCACTTGCGCATACTCAGGGCCGCTTTTCACCAAGCTGTAGGTGGCAACAGCACCCCCGGCAGTCACACCGACAGCACCCAATACCGCACCAACCAGCAACGACTTGTTCACGTGAACCTCCTGACCATCACAAACGGACCGAAAGATCCGCGCTATACCCAGCCTTGGAGCAAAAAAAAAGGCACGAGTTCAATACTCGTGCCTTCTTTGTAACAGCGGATCAACAAACGCCCATCAAGGGCGGTCGTCGACCTCCTTGCCGGTAGCGGCTGGAGGGATCAGGTCTTCGCTGTTGAGGTTCAGCCAGATCAGCACCACGTTGGCGATATAGATCGACGAGTAGGTACCCGCCAGAACGCCGATGAACAGTGCCAGGGAGAAGCCCCACAGGTTGTCACCACCGAAGATCATCAGCGCAGCAATCGCCAGCAAGGTGGAGATCGATGTCGCCATGGTCCGCAGCAGGGTCTGGGTGGTGGAGATGTTGATGTTCTCGATCAACGTCGCCTTGCGCAGTACACGGAAGTTCTCGCGAACCCGGTCGAATACCACGATGGTGTCGTTGAGGGAGTAACCAATGATCGCCAGCACCGCCGCCAGCACCGTCAGGTCGAAGGTGATCTGGAAGTACGCAAGGATACCCACGGTCACGATCACGTCGTGGATCAGCGACACGATGGCGCCGACACCGAACTTCCACTGAAAGCGGAAGGCCAGGTAGATCATGATGCCGACCAGCGCCATCAGCATGCCGAGGCCGCCCTGGTCGCGCAGTTCCTCACCCACCTGCGGGCCCACGAACTCGACACGCTTGACCGCTGCCGGGTTGTCGCCGCCGACCTTCTGCAAGGCCTCGGCCACCTGGTGACCCAGTTGAGGGTCTTCGCCAGGCATACGCACCAGCAGGTCGGTGGTCGCACCAAAGCTCTGCACGATGGCTTCGTGATAGCCGGCCTTGACCAGCTCGTTGCGCACCAGGGTAACGTCGGCGGGCTTCTCGTAGGTCAGCTCGATGAGCGTACCGCCGGTGAAGTCCAGACCGTAGTTCAGACCCTTATGGAACCAGCTGAACAACGCCAGAACGGTAAGGAGCACAGTGACGCCGAACGCAACGTTGCGAACGCCCATGAAGTTGATTGTACGTAACATGGCAGCCCCTTAAATCCACAACTTCTTGAAGTCACGCCCGCCATAGATCAGGTTGACCATTGCGCGGGTCACCATGATGGCCGTGAACATCGAGGTAAAGATACCGAGGGACATGGTGACCGCAAACCCTTTGACCGGGCCGGTACCCATGGCGAAGAGAATCCCACCGACCAGCAAGGTAGTCAGGTTGGAGTCGAGAATCGCGGTAAATGCCCGGCCGAAGCCTTCGTTGATTGCACGCTGCACAGTCATGCCGTTGGCGATCTCTTCACGAATACGCGAGAAGATCAGCACGTTGGCATCCACCGCCATACCCATGGTGAGTACGATACCGGCGATACCCGGCAGGGTCAGCGTAGCGCCCAGCAACGACATCAGCGCCAGCAGCATGATCATGTTGCCCGCCAGTGCGACGGTGGCAATGACACCGAAGAAGCGGTAGATGGCGATGATAAACAGGGACACGAACAACATGCCCCACAGGGACGCATCGACACCCTTGGTGATGTTGTCGGCACCCAGGCTCGGGCCAATGGTGCGCTCTTCAGCGAAGTACATCGGCGCTGCCAGGCCACCGGCACGCAGCAGCAGGGCCAGCTCGGACGATTCGCCCTGGCCATTCAGGCCGGTGATGCGGAATTGAGCACCCAGCGGCGACTGGATGGTCGCCAGGCTGATGATCTTCTTCTCTTCCTTGAAGGTCTGCACCGGCACGTCTTTCTCGACGCCGTTGACCATTTGCTTGGTGTAGGTAGTAACCGGGCGTTGCTCGATGAAGATCACCGCCATGCTGCGACCGACGTTGCTGCGCGTAGCGCGGCTCATCAGCTCGCCGCCGTGGCCATCCAGACGGATGTTCACTTCAGGCGTACCGTGCTCGCCGAAACCGGCCTTGGCGTCGGTTACCTGGTCACCGGTGATGATCAAGCTACGCTCGATCTGTGCCGGTGGGCGGTTGCCTTCGCGGAACTCGAACTCTTCGGAAGTGGCGCGCGAAGCACCTGGTTCAGCGGCAAGGCGGAATTCCAGGTTGGCGGTTTTACCCAGGATACGCTTGGCTTCCGCAGTGTCCTGTACGCCCGGCAGCTCAACCACAATGCGGTTGGCACCCTGGCGCTGCACGATCGGCTCGGCCACACCCAGCTCGTTGACGCGGTTACGCACCGTGGTCAAGTTCTGCTTGATGGAGTATTCGCGGATTTCCGCGATCTTCGCCGGGCTCATCGCCAGACGCAGTACAGCCTGACCGTTCAGGTCGGCCGGTACGATGTCGAAATCATTGAAGTTCTTGCGGATCAGTGCACGGGCCTGTTCGCGGGAAGCTTCGTCAGAGAAGCCCAGCTGGATGGCGCCGTTGAGCTGCGGCAGGCTGCGATAGCGCAGCTTTTCTTTACGCAGCAAGCTCTTCACGTCGCCTTCGTAGACTTTCAGGCGCGCGTCGAGGGCTTTGTCCATGTCGACTTCCAGCAGGAAGTGCACACCACCGGACAAGTCCAGACCCAGCTTCATCGGGTGCGCGCCAATGCTGCGCAGCCATTGTGGCGTGGTCTGTGCCAGGTTGAGCGCGACAACGTAGTCGTCACCCAGGGCCTTGCGTACGACATCTTTGGCCGGCAATTGGTCTTCTTGCTTGGCCAGGCGCAACAAGCCGCCCTTCGCACCAGCCGCCAACGTTGCCGCTTTAACCTGGATACCCGCGTCGGTGAGCGCTTTGCTCGCGCGTTCCAGATCAGCCTGATTGACCTGCAGCGAAGTGCTGGCGCCCGTGATCTGGATCGCAGGGTCATCAGGATAAAGATTGGGAGCGGAATAAATAAAACCGATCGCCAGCACCGCCAGGATCAGTACGTATTTCCACAGAGGGTATTTGTTCAGCATCACGCCGCCCGCTTATAACGCGGGGCGCCTTGCGCGCCCCGTCGATTGGTAAAGGTTGTTACTTAGATCGCTTTGAGCGTGCCTTTTGGCAACGTGGCGGCGATGGCGCCCTTCTGGAACTTCATTTCTACGGTGTCGGAAACTTCCAGAACCACGAAAGCGTCGGAAACCTTGGTGATCTTGCCGGCGATACCACCAGTGGTCACAACTTCGTCGCCTTTCTGCAGGCTGCCCAGCAGGTTTTTCTGCTCTTTGGCGCGCTTGGCCTGTGGACGCCAGATCATCAGGTAGAAGATGACCAGGAAGCCGACCAGGAAAATCCACTCGAAACCACCGCCCATAGGGCCGGCAGCAGCAGGCGCAGCGGCGTCAGCCATGGCGTTAGAGATAAAAAAGCTCATTTAGCACTCCAGTTGCAAATAGTGAATCTTAGGGTCGGAAAACTCAGTCCAAGGGCGGCACAGGAAGCCCGCGCTTGGCATAGAAGGCATCGACGAAGGCGGCCAATGTACCCTGTTGAATAGCCTCGCGCAAACCAGCCATCAGGACTTGGTAGTGACGCAAATTGTGGATGGTATTCAACATGCTACCCAGCATTTCCCCGCATTTGTCCAGATGGTGCAGATAAGCACGGGAGAAGTTCTGGCAGGTGTAGCAATCACAGGTGGGATCCAGCGGCGAATCATCATGGCGATGGAACGCGTTACGGATCTTCAGCACGCCTGTATCAATGAACAGATGCCCATTGCGGGCATTACGGGTTGGCATCACGCAATCGAACATGTCCACACCGCGGCGCACACCCTCTACGAGATCTTCTGGTTTGCCAACGCCCATAAGGTAACGAGGTTTGTCAGCCGGCATCAGGCCCGGCAGGTAATCCAGCACCTTGATCATTTCATGCTTGGGCTCTCCTACCGACAAACCACCGATGGCCAGGCCGTCGAAGCCGATTTTGTCGAGGCCTTCCAGCGAGCGCTTGCGCAGGCTTTCATGCATGCCGCCCTGGACGATACCGAACAATGCAGCCGTGTTGTCGCCGTGGGCATTCTTCGAGCGCTGGGCCCAACGCAGCGACAGCTCCATGGAAATGCGCGCCACGTCTTCGTCAGCCGGGTATGGCGTGCACTCGTCGAAAATCATCACGATGTCGGAGCCCAGGTCGCGCTGAACCTGCATCGACTCTTCCGGGCCCATGAACACTTTGGAGCCGTCCACCGGCGAGGCGAAGGTCACGCCCTCCTCCTTGATCTTGCGCATGGCGCCCAGACTGAACACCTGGAAACCACCGGAGTCGGTGAGGATCGGACCTTGCCACTTCATGAAGTCATGCAGGTCGCCGTGCTTCTTGATCACTTCCGTGCCCGGGCGCAGCCACAGGTGGAAGGTGTTGCCGAGAATGATCTCTGCGCCGGTGGCGACGATATCGCGCGGCAGCATGCCTTTTACGGTGCCGTAGGTGCCGACCGGCATGAAGGCCGGGGTCTCGACGGTACCGCGCGGGAAGGTCAGGCGACCACGGCGAGCCTTGCCGTCGGTGGCCAGCAATTCAAACGACATACGACTCATGGTTGTTCCTCTGGGGCAACTGTCTCAGGTGCAGTCGGCGCCGGATTACGGGTGATAAACATCGCATCACCGTAGCTGAAAAAACGGTACCCGTTATCGATGGCGGCTTGGTAAGCGGCCATGGTTTCCGGGTAACCGGCAAATGCCGACACCAGCATCAACAGCGTGGATTCCGGCAGATGGAAGTTGGTCACCAGGCAATCGACCACATGGAACGGTCGGCCCGGGAAAATGAAGATATCGGTGTCGCCACTGAACGGCTTGAGCACACCATCACGCGCCGCGCTTTCGAGGGACCGCACGCTGGTGGTGCCCACAGCCACTACACGACCGCCGCGCGCCTTGCACGCTGCCACGGCATCCACGACTTCCTGGCTGACTTCCAGCCATTCGCTGTGCATATGGTGGTCTTCGATGTTATCCACACGCACCGGCTGAAACGTGCCGGCCCCCACGTGCAGGGTCACATAGGCGCTCTCGACGCCCTTGGCGGCGATTGCATCCAAAAGCGGCTGGTCGAAATGCAGGCCGGCAGTTGGCGCGGCTACAGCTCCGAGACGCTGGGAGTACACGGTCTGATAGCGCTCGCGGTCCGAGTCTTCGTCGGGGCGGTCTATATAGGGAGGCAACGGCATGTGGCCGACGCGCTCCAACAGCGGCAGCACTTCCTCGGCAAACTTGAGTTCGAACAACGCGTCATGACGCGCGACCATCTCGGCTTCGCCACCGCCGTCGATGAGGATGCTCGACCCCGGTTTCGGCGACTTGCTGGAGCGCACATGGGCCAGCACACGGTGGCTGTCCAGCACCCGCTCCACCAGAATTTCCAGCTTGCCGCCGGACGCCTTCTGGCCAAAAAGCCGCGCCGGAATCACCCGGGTATTGTTGAATACCATCAAGTCGCCTGGGCGCAAATGCTCAAGCAAATCAGTGAATTGACGGTGTGCGAGGGCACCGCTCACCCCGTCCAGGGTCAGCAGTCGACTGGCGCGACGCTCGGCCAAAGGGTGGCGAGCGATCAGCGAATCAGGGAGCTCAAAAGTAAAGTCAGCAACGCGCATGATGGGGTTCGTCTAGCAGGGCCGGGAAGTCTAGCGGAAATAGTTAAAATTGACCATGAAACGTGATTGACCAACGGTAATCTCATCTCTATACTTCGCCGCCATTGAGCCCTGATGGCGGAATTGGTAGACGCGGCGGATTCAAAATCCGTTTTCGAAAGGAGTGGGAGTTCGAGTCTCCCTCGGGGCACCAAGTACATATCTCGAGACGTTGCTCAATGCGTCTTGAACACAGAAAAACCGGCCACTTGAGCCGGTTTTTTTGTGCCTTGCGATCTACCTCTGTCTCCCCTTATGCGCTGTATCCCTGCTTGTGTCCTGAGAGATCACCCTCCACAGGCTAGCCATCAGCCTGTGGCGAGCGCACGCTGCTTTCCAATCCTTGCTTTACCAGTCCTGACTCAACGTCGCGATCACGTTGCGGCGGCTTCCGTACAGCACCGAATTCTCGTAGAAGCCGGGTTCGAAATAATGCTTGTCGAACAGGTTGGTGCCCGTGATCGAGATTTTGCTGCCTTTGAGCCCGACCTTGCCCAGGTCGTAGCGCAGCGTGGCATCGGTCAGTGTGTAATGTGGGGTTTTCACGGTGTTCTGGATATTCTGCGAAGAGCCCATATACCGCTGACCAATCCCTGCACCGACACCGTCGAATACCCCCGCATCAACGGTGTAGTCAAGCCAGATGCCCGCCGTATTGCGAGGAATGGCCCGCGGCGTGTTGCCTTTGTACTGGCTGTCCTCAGTGATCTGGGCGTCCGTGTAAGCATAGGACGCGAGCATATTCAGATTGCTTGCAAGGCTGGCCTTGCCTTCGACTTCAATGCCTCGGGAACGCACTTCACCACTCTGAACCGAAAAGCCCGAATTGAGCGGATCTGTGGTGGTGACATTCTTCTGGGTAAGGTCGAACGCGGATACCGTGACGGAGCTGTTGTAGCCGGGCGGCTGGTATTTGATCCCGACTTCGTATTGCTTGCCTTCAGTAGGTTTGAACGGCGCGCCGGAAATATCGGTATCCGGGTTGGGCTGGAACGAGGTGCTGTAACTGGCATAGGGCGTGATGCCATTCTCCAACAAGTAGGCCAGCCCGATACGCCCGGTAAATTTATGGTCGCGCTGCTGGGTGTCGATGTTTTCGGTGCCGAAGTACAAGCCCTTTTCATGGTCCTGTGCCCAGTCTTCGCGGCCACCCAGGGTCAGCGCCCAGCGATCCAGCTTGATCTGGTCCTGCACATACAACCCGACCTGCTGCATCTTGCTGCTGGTGTCGCGCTGCAGCGGGTCATACCAGATAGCCCCGCCGCCATACACGGGGTGGTACAAGTCGAGCATTTCGAAGTCGGGGTCCGGATCGCCGTTGCGGCGGGTTTCCTTGGCGTTGTAATGCGAATAGTCGATACCGGTAATCAACGTGTGCTGGAGAGGCCCGGTGTTAAAACTGCCCTGGACATTGTTGTCGACCATGAACGTGTCGCTGCTTTTCGGGCGGTACTGCAGCCCTACATCTTGCGTGCGCCCGTCCGCGTTGAGCACCTCATCCGGCCCACTGGCAAGGTACCCGACCGTGGAATGCATGTAGCGCAGGTTTTGCTGGAACTTCCAGCCATGGTCGAACAGATGCTCGTAGATCGAGCCGATCGAGGTGGTTTCCACGTGGTAATAGCTGCCCTTCCAACCCAGGTTGATATCCGAGTCGATGTGACCGTTGGGGCTCTTGAGTACCGTGCCGATTGCCGGAAAGCTCTGTTCCGAACCGCCGGTCTTGCTCTTGTTGTAGCTGGTGAGCAATGTGAGGGTGTTGACGTCGTCGGGTTTCCAGGTCAGCGACGGTGCGATGTAGGTGCGATCGTCGGGTGAGTGATCGACCTGGGTGCCACTGTCGCGCTGCAGCATCACGATACGCCCGAACAGTGTGCCGGCGCTGTCCAGTTGGTCGCCGACATCCAGCCCGAACTGGCGACGCTCAAAGCTGCCCCCTTGCATTTCTACATGACGGATCGGCGTCTCTTGCGGGCGCTTGCTGGTCATGTTGACCACGCCGCCCGGCGCCATTTGCCCGAACAGCACCGAGGCCGGCCCCTTGATCACGTCGAGGCGCTCAAGGCCGAAGGTCTCAAAGTTGGTGTCGTACTGGTTAAAGCCAGAGCGCAGGCCGTCCTGATAAATACCGAACAGGTTAAACGCGCGAAAACCACGCATGAAGATGTCCGGCGCACCTTGGCCGCCGGCGTAGTCCAGCACCCGGATGCCCGGTGTGTATGCCACGGCCGAGTTGAAGTCCTGCACGCCACGCTGATCCATTTCGTCGCGAGTGATCACCGAAATGCTCTGTGGAACTTCATTGATCGGCGTATCGGTCTTGGTGCCGACCGTGGAACGCAGGGCCACGTAGCCTGCTACCGGCCCCGTACCGTTTTCCTGGGCCTGGCTGGTCGCGTCGATCTGTACTGGACCGATTTCAATCGACTCATCGCCCCGCGGCAAAGGCTCCAGCACATATACGCCATTGCCCCGGGATGCCGCGCGCAGGCCGCTGCCCGACAACAACTGAGCGAAGCCTGTCGCAAGCGCAACGTCGCCTTCCAGGCCCTGGCTCTGCCGCCCTCGCACCAGCGCAGGATCAATGGCCAGGTTGATCCCCGCTGTGGCCGCGAAGCTTGAGAGTACCTGCCCTAGCGAGCCCGCCGGGATAGAGAAATGCTGAGAGGGCGCCGCCATCAGCGCCGGACTCATGAGCACACTCAGCGCCAGAGTGGCGCGCGGCACAGCGCAGGCAAGAGAAGAATAACCAGCTGAAAAACCCATTAGCGCTCCGTATCGATGAGACCTATTTGCTGAAAGGACACGCCAGCGACGAAAAACAGGACACACGATAGGTTTTTTTTCAGACAGGTCGGGGCTGCAACGTGACCCAGTAGCGCGTGCGGTACACCGCACTGACCGGCAGGGCCTGAGCCACGGCGCTAAGAACCAGATCCGTATCACGCAATTGAAAGACGCCGCTGATGAGCAGCTCGGCAATGTCGGGATCACACCGCACCCAACCGGGCCGGTAACGATTCAGTTCCTTGGCGAATGTTGATAGCGACATGCGCTCCACGCGCAGTACACCCCGGCTCCACTCATCGCTTCCGGGCGAGAGCGGTTGCGCGGTCATCACGCGCAGGCTGTCGAAATGCGCCTGGTTGCCGGCGCTCACACGGGTGGCATCGGCGCAGCCGTTGGGACAAATGTCGACCGCGCCGCCATACACACTGACCAGGCTTTCGTTGCCCTTGAGGTGGACGCTGAAACGTGTTCCGACGGGATACACGTTACCCTGCTCGGTCTGTACCCACAGAGGCCGGTTGAGCTGATCTCGCCCGGTAGTCACCAGCACTTCACCCGACCGCAAACGGATCAGTCGCTGGTGGGCATCGAAGGTGATATCAACGGCGCTGTCGGTATTCAGATTCAGGCGGGTGCCGTCGGCAAGGTCGATCTGTCGCTGCTCGCCGACGCGGGTTCGCTCGTCCGCCGTCCAGGTGCCATGACGCCAGACCAGCAACGCGGCAGGCCCCGCGGTCATCAGCAGCATCAGCGCCTTGAGCCCGGCGCGGCGGCTCAGTCGGTCTGCGCGATCAAGCGTGAGTAACCCGACACCGTCTGGAATCCCCTTCCACTGCTCGCTGACCCGCTGGGCAAGCTGCCAGGCACGCTCATGATCGGGATGCTGACTGCGCCACTGCTCGAACAGCTTGCGTTGCGCTGCATCGGGCGCGGCCTCATGCAGGCGGATATACCAGCGTGCAGCTTCGCGAACCGCGCGCTGACCCAGAGGCTCCGCGTTCATATCGCGTCTGTCATTGCCAGCACCATGCACTGCTCCATCGCCTTGGTCAGATAACGCTGCACGGTACGCACCGTGACATTCAGCATCTGCGCAATTTCAGCGTAGGTATGGCCTTCGAGTTGCGACAACAAGAACGCACGACGGACGTTCGACGGCAGGCCATGCAGCAGTGTGTCAACGGCCTCCAGCGCCTCACGAATCAGCCATTGCTCTTCGACTGACAGCGAGTTTTGCTCCGGATAGTCTGCCAGCGTCCGCAACCAGGCCTCTTCGATAGAACGCCGTCGGTGCAGATTGAGCATGAGCCGCCTGGCTAAAGTCGCCAGATACGCACGCGGCTGACGCAGGTCCTGCGCCGGTGGTGAGTTTGAGGTGCGCAACAGGCGCAGAAACGTGTCTTGCGCCAGGTCGGCGGCATCACTGCGACAGCGGATACGGCGATACAGCCAGGTCTGAAGCCACGAGTGGTGATCGACATATAGAGCTGTGACATCGCGGTGTAATACCGACTCGCACGCCGACGCGCC
Source organism: Pseudomonas sp. AC463 (assembly GCF_979253585.1). Classification (NCBI taxonomy): domain Bacteria; kingdom Pseudomonadati; phylum Pseudomonadota; class Gammaproteobacteria; order Pseudomonadales; family Pseudomonadaceae; genus Pseudomonas; species Pseudomonas sp. AC463. The sequence goes on from NZ_CEEDDZ010000009.1 coordinate 255,799, forward strand.
ATTCATTGGAAAAATCCCTGATAATTCGATGCATGTGCAATTGTGAATTAATCTCAATACTATCGATATGTCAGTGCGCTGACAACGGGCTGAGCTGGCGCACGGCGTGAATCGTCCCGGATTCTCTCGCCACTTTTACGGGTCAATAGATTTTTCAGTCTTGGGCAAGGACGTTCGCCCTTTTCGACCGCCCAAAACAAAACCCCATCTGCTTTCGCAAATGGGGTTTCGGAATTTAATCTTGACGATGACCTACTCTCACATGGGGAAACCCCACACTACCATCGGCGATGCATCGTTTCACTAC